>NZ_JAMYMV010000043.1:0-58790 GCF_040318715.1 Mesorhizobium sp. M1050
AAACCCATCGCCAGCAAGATGCGAAGAGCCAGATGGAACAGAGACTTCCTCTTCCAGCTCTTTACTCATATGCGATAGCCCTGCCACGAGGGGGGAGATGTCCGGCAGGACAGAGGGGGGCGCCGTAGAGCGCCATCTGCAAAATGCCGGCCTCTCAATCCGTCCTTATCCACACGCCTTTCGTATTGAGATATTCGTCGAGGTGCTCCGCCCCGCCCTCGCGGCCGTAGCCGCTCATCTTGTAGCCGCCGAACGGCACGGCCGGGTCGATGGCGTGGTAGGTGTTGACCCAGACCGAGCCGGCGCGCAGGCGGTTGGCCAGCTGGTGCGCCTTGCCGAGGTCGCGGGTGAACACGCCGGCACCCAGCCCATAGGGTGTATCGTTGCCGCGCCGCACCACTTCGTCCAGCGTGTCGAACGGCAGCGCCGAAATCACCGGGCCGAAGATCTCTTCGCGGGCGATGCGCATGTCGTCGGTGACACCCGAAAAAACGCTTGGCGCGATGAAATTGCCTGAACCAAGCGCACCTTCGGTGATTCGCTTGCCGCCGGTGACCAGCCGCGCGCCTTGCCTTGTGCCATCCTCGATGAATCCAGCGACGCGTTCGAGTTGCTTGGGCGAGATCAGCGGTCCGATCTCGGTCTCGGGGTCGGCGCCATCGCCGATCCGGAGCTTCGCCGCATAGGCCGAGACCCGCTCGACGAATTCGTCATGGATCGGCCGTTCGACGAACAGCCGCGAGCCGGCGATGCAGATCTGGCCGGAATTGGCGAACACCGACATCGCCGCGATCGGCACCGCGCGCTCGAGATCGGCGTCGGCGCAGACGATGACCGGCGACTTGCCGCCAAGCTCCAGCGAGACGCGCTTCATGTTGCCGGCCGAGGCGCGCAGGATGTTCTGGCCGGTCGCTGTCGAGCCGGTGAAGACGATCTTGTCGACGTCCATATGGGCGGCGAGCGGCGCGCCGGCCTCGGCACCAGTGCCGGTGACGACATTGACGACGCCGGGCGGCACGCCGGCTTCCATCATCAGCGCACCGATCAGCAGCGGCGTCAGCGGTGCTTCCTCGGAAGGCTTCAGCACAATGGTGCAGCCGGTTGCCAGCGCCGGACCGATCTTCCAGATCGACGCGGCGGTCGGCGCATTCCACGGAATGATGGCGCCGACGACACCGACCGGTTCCTTGCGCGTGTAGGAGACGATCTCGCCCGGCAGCGAATTGCCGATCGTGTGGCCATGAATAGCCGTCGCCATGCCGGCATAGAAGCGCAGCATGCCAAGCACGCGGTTCTTGTTGGCGAGCGTACGCACGATGGGCATGCCCATATCCGTGGTGTCGGACAGCGCGATCTCCTCCCAATGGCGCTCCATCAGATCGGCGATCTTGAGCAGCAGCAGCTGGCGCTCATAAGGCTTGAACCGGCTCCACGGCCCGTCGAAGGCGCGCCGGGCCGCCGCCACGGCAAGGTCGATATCGCCGGAATCGGAGAGCGGTACGGTGCCGATCACGGCGCCCGTGGCGGGATTGCGCGTCTCGAAAGTCCGGCCGCTGAGCGCGTCGCACCAGGCGCCGTCGATCAGCATCTTGCGGTGCCGGCCATCGATGGGCGTGTGCAGCGGCAAATCGGTCACCGAGACCGTCATGCTCATGTCCTCATTTCCGCTGATCTATCGGGCGGCCCAGATAAGACCCCGCTCGACGATCAGCGCCATCTCCGGCACCGCGAACTCGTCGGCATTGTGCCCCAGCGCGCTGTAAAAAACCTTTCCTGCGCCATAGCGACGCTTCCAGACGACCGGCATGACGACGCCGCCTATCCCCGGGAAATGCTCGTCGGTGAAGGTGGTGGTGGCCAGCACCTCGTTGCTCGGGTCGACGTGCATGTAATACTGCTCCGACCGGTAGGCGAAATCGGCGATGCCGGATGTGATCGGGTCGTCCGGCCTGGTGACGGCGACCCTATAGTCGATGATGTCGCCGGGATGCGCCACCCACTGGCCGCCGGTCATGAACTGATAGTCGGGTTCGTTACGAAAACTGTCGCCCATCGTGCCGTGAAAGCCGCCGAGTCCGCTGCCTCCGCGAACGGCAAGCGTCAGGTTCTGAAGTTCGGCTTTCTCGATCGTCGACATCGTGATCACCGGCACGATGAGATCGAAAGAGGCAAGCTCTGGATCGGCGAACATCGCGGTCCCCTGGCCGAGCGTGATGTCGAATCCGTTGCGCTCAAGCAGCGAGCTGATGATTTTGGCGCTGCGCTCCGGTGTGTGACCTTCCCAGCCGCCCCAGGCGATCAAAGCCTTCTTCGCCATGGTGTACCTCCCTGAAATGATCCGTCTTGACCGATCCGGTGTCAGCGCCAGCCCAGCGCCGGTGCAACATGGGTCAGGATCGCCTCGATGACATGCGCATTGTAGTCGACGCCGAGCTGGTTCGGAACGGTGAGCAGCAGGGTATCGGCTTCGGCGATCGCCTCGTCCTCAGCCAGTTCCTTGATCAGCACGTCCGGCTCGGCGGCGTAGCTGCGGCCGAAGATCGCCCTGGTGTTCTCCTCGATGAAGCCGATCTGGTCGCGGCTCTCATTGCCGCGTCCGAAATAGGCCCGGTCGCGATCGTCGACCAGCGCGAAGATGCTGCGGCTGACCGAGACGCGCGGTTCGCGCTTGTGGCCGGCAGCCTTCCAGGCCTCGCGGTAGATGCGGATCTGCTCGGCCTGCTGGATGTGGAACGGCTTGCCGCCCTCGTCGAATTTGAGCGTCGAGCTTTGCAGGTTCATACCGAGCTTCGCCGCCCATTCCGACGTGGCGTTGGTCGCCGCACCCCACCAGATCCGCTCGCGCAAACCCTCCGAATGCGGCTCAAGCCGCAGCAGGCCAGGCGGGTTGGGGAACATCGGTCGTGGATTGGGCTGTGCGAACCCCTCGCCGCGCAGAGTGTCGAGAAAGACCTCGGCGTGATGACGCGCCATGTCGGCGTCGCTTTTGCCTTCCGGCGGCGCGTAGCCGAAATAGCGCCAGCCGTCGATCACCTGTTCCGGCGAGCCGCGGCTGATGCCGAGTTGCAGGCGGCCGCCGGCGATGATGTCGGCCGCGCCCGCATCCTCCGCCATGTAGAGCGGATTCTCGTAGCGCATGTCGATGACGGCGGTGCCGATCTCGATGCGGCTGGTCTTGGCGCCGACAGCCGCCAGCAGCGGGAACGGCGAAGCGAGCTGGCGGGCGAAATGATGCACGCGGAAATACGCTCCGTCCGCGCCAAGCTGCTCGGCCGCGACGGCAAGATCGATGGATTGCAAAAGCGCATCCGATGCCGAGCGCACCTGCGATTGCGACGAGGGCGTCCAGTGCCCGAACGACAGGAAACCGATTTTCTTCATAGCCATGCGATATAAGGATGCGCGCCAGGCTTCAATGCAAAAGAAACTTTCCAGCGCCCGGTTTAAGGCTCATGCATCGCTATTTTCGAAGGCACCGATGCCTTGTGCGACGAGGTTGGTCGCCATCACCAGCGAGACGATTGCCGCGGAATTGAACACGACGACCCACCATTTGCCGCCGGTCAGGAAGCCGTAGCCGTCGGCGACGGCCAGTCCCCAATCGGCCGACGGCGGCTGGATGCCGAGGCCCAGAAAACTCAGGGTCGCGATCGAAAAGAACGCGTAGCCCAGCCGGGTGACGAGCTCGATGAGGATCGTCTCCCTGATGTTGGGCAATATCTCCAGGAACATGATGGCAAGCGCGCCTTCGCCGCCAAGCCGGGCGGCGCTCACATAGTCGCGCTCCTTCTGCTCGCGCACGGCGGCGCGGACGGTGCGCGCCACCAGCGGCGCATAGGCGATGCCGATCACCAGGATGACGGTCAGGTTCGACGGCCCGATCGCCACCAGCGTCATGGTGACGAGAACGATGAACGGAAATGCCATCAGCGTATCGAGCAGCCGCGCGCCGATGGCATCGGTGAGGCCATCGAGATAGCCGAGCACCAGGCCGATGATGCCGCCGGCGGCAACGCCGGCCAGCGTCGCCAACGGCGCAACCAGCAGGATGTCGCGCGACCCAATCACGATGCGGGACAGCACGTCGCGCCCGAGCTGATCGGTCCCGAACCAATGCAAGGCATCGGGCGGCGTCAGCGTCGCCAGAAAATCCTCGGCATAAGGATCGTAGGGAACGAAGCGATTGCCAAACAGCGCGCAGGCGACCCAGAACAGCAGCAGCAGCGTTCCAATCACGACCGATGGGGGCAGTCCGGAGAAGGCACTGCCGATCCTGCGCACCGCTGGCAAACCAACCACAGCGCGCCGCGGCGCCGGAGATTCCGTCAGATCCGTCATGGCGAGGTCCGACGGCGCTGCCGCGGATCGAGCAAGGCCAGCACGAGGTCTCCCACTGCCGCCGACAACACGAAGATTGCCGCCATCACCAGCACGCCCGCTTCAAGCATCGGAAAATCGCGTGCCTTGGCCGCGTTCAGAACCAGATTGCCAAGCCCCTGGATGCCGAACAGCGCCTCGATCACCACCAGCCCGCCAAGCATGTATCCGGTCTGCGTCGCCAGAACCGCGATGGTCGGGGTCAGCGCGTTGCGCAGTACGTGCCGAAGGATGATCTCACGCCGATTCAGACCCTTCAGGACGGCGGTGCGTGTGTAGTCGGCGGCCATCGCCTCGATCACGCCTGCCCGCGTCATCCGGGCGATGTAGCCGGCAAGATTGAGCACCAGCGGCAACGCCGGCAGGATCAGATAATAGCCATGCGTCCAGAAGCCCGCGCCATCCGGCGCAACGCCTGAGATCGGGAACCAGTTCAGCCACAGGCCGAAGACGATGAGCAGCATCAGGCCGGACACAAAATCAGGAACGATGCCAAAGGAGACGCCCGCCATCACGATCAGCCGGTCGATCAAGCGGCCGGCGTTGAGACCGGCAACGACGCCGGCACCGACCCCGAGCGGAACGAGAAAAATCAGAATAATGCCGGCAAGGGCCGCAGAGCGCTTGAGGCTTTCGAGCACGAACGGCGCCACCGGCCCGCGCATCGACAGCGAAGTGCCGAGGTCACCTGTGACCGCCTTGCTGAACCAGAGCCAGTACTGGACGAGAACCGGCTGGTCGGCGCCGAGCCGCTTGTTCAGTTCCGCCACCGCTTGCGCGTCGGCAAACGGCCCGAGCATCACACGGCCGACATCGCCGGGCAGAACCTGCCCCGCGAAGAACACCAGGACACTGACCAGCCACAGCGTGAGGACGAGCGTGCCCACACGCGCCGACAGAATGCGGCCGGTCAGCATGTCTCAATCATGCCTGGACGAAGGAAACGCGGTCGAGCAGAAGATGCGAGATCGCGGTGAAGCGCACGCCCTCGACCTTCGAGCTGACGATCCGGCTGTATTGCGAGAAGTAGCTGATGATCGCCGGCGTCTCGTCGAGCAAGAGGGTCTGGATCTTGCCGGCAACGAGGCGCTGCGCCTGCAGATCACGTGCCTTGGAGTAGTCGAGCAGCAGCGCATCATAGACCGGGTTGTTGAAATGCGCCGCGTTCCAGGCTCCCGAACTCTTCAGCGTGGCGTTGAGGAAGATGTCGGGCGTGCCGCGATGGCCGTAGTCGGTGATGCCGAGCACCGAATCCAGCCAGGGCGAGCTGCCGAAGGTCGCCGAGCCGTAATAGGCGTCTTGTGGCAAGACATTGAGCTTGACGTCGATGCCGGCCTTTTTGGCGAAGTTCTGGATGATCACCGCATAGTCGGGAATGTCATAGGCGCGCTCGGTGGTCAACGTCACCTCGAAGCCGTTGGGCACGCCCGCCTCGCCAAGCAGCCGCCTGGCTTCCGCAATGTCTTGCTTGCGCTGCGGCACCGACGGATCGGTCGAGGGGAAGATCGGCGCGAACGGGCTGTCGTTGCCGACGATTGCACGGCCCTTGAGCAGGCCCTTGACCACCGCCTCGCGATCGATGGTGAGGGCCAGCGCACGGCGGATGCGCTTGTCGGTGAACGGAGCCTGGTCGGTTCTGAGATGCACCTGGTCGTGTGAGCTCGCCTGCACGCTCAGCAGCTTGAAATTCGGATTGCCCTCGATCGCGAGTTCCAGGCGCGTCGTGCTCGGGATGACGTCGAGTCGGCCGGCCTGCAGCGCCAGCACCTGCGCCTGCTCGTCGTCGAAGAACTTGATCTCGACCCGGTCGGGCAGCGCCTTGTCGCCCCAGTAATTCTCATTGCGCACGAAGCTGGCGCCTTGCTTGGGACGGAACGATTCGAGCTTGAACGGACCGGTGCCGTTGAAAGTCTTCTCGAAATCACCGGCATAGTCGGCCGGCAGGATGACGGCGTTGTAGACGTCGGAGGAGACATAGAAGGGGAAGTTGCTGTTCGGACCGTCGAGATCGAAAGCGACTGTCTGCTCGTCGACCAGCTTGGCACCACCCTTGGACAGGATGCCCTTGTAGGCCGACAAGGCAGACGAGCCGCTGGCCGGATCGACCAGCCGCTCGAAGCTCGCCACCACGTCTTTGGCGGTGACCGCACGGCCATCGTGGAATTTCACCCCTTTCCGCAATTTGAAGGTCCAGCGGCTGGCCGTCTCGTCGGCTTCCCAGGACAGGGCAAGCTTCGGCTGCAGCCCGTCCTTGGGGTCATCGAGGATCAGATATTCGCCGACCTGGCTGATCACCCCGATACTGGCCGGATCGGTCACCGAAACCGGATCGATCGCCTTGGTCGGCTGGCCGAGCCCGACACGCACCGTGCCGCCTGCTGCGGCGGCAGCGCGCGCGCCTCCCAGCCCCTGCGAGGCGGCAAAGCCGGTCAGGCCAAGCAGTGCGGCATATTTCAGGAGATCGCGGCGCTTGAGAAAGCCGCCCTGATATTCGTCGACGGCGACATTCCAGATGTCTCCCGACAGATTGCGAAGTGCGTCGATATCCCTGTGTTTGGTCATGTTAAAACCCCTGCTCTGAAATGAAGATTGAAAGCTATGCGACGGGTTCGCCGTCGAGATGGATGCGGTCCACGGCCTGCGGATAGAAGGCGATGAGGCCCTTGATCTTGGGCATCTCCGCGATCGGATCGCGATAGCTCCAGGCGATGTCCGGGCGCACCCTTCCATCGCTCAGCAGACCGGACCAGTAGGAGGCGATGCCCTTGTAGGGACATCGCGTCGTTGTGACGGACGCCGTCAGCCGCTCCAGCCGGATGTCTTCCGCCGGCAGATAGAAGCGCGTCGGCAGATGCGTCTCGAACAGCAGCACCGGACGATGGCTGTCGGCGATCGGCTCGCCGTCGAACCACACCTGCACATGGCTCGTGCTTTGCAGCACATCGATGCGCGCATAAGGGTCTCGCGCATGGACGAAGACCTCTTCGTCCTCCTCGAACCATTGGTCGACGGCCTTCCAGGTGAAGGCGATGCGGCCGGCGAGCGGCGCCAGGTTCTCATCCGGCGGCGAGATGAAGGCCCACGCCGCGTTGGCACTGCGCCTATCGCCGCTGTCGATATCCCAATAGGCCGTCTCGCCACCGACCGGATGCGGTTCGCGATGCAGCGAAGGCTTCAGCACCGACGGGTCGACCGCTGACGGCGGGAAGAAATAGATCGGCAGGAAATGGTTGGAGCGCAGCACCAGCACGTTACGGCTGTCGGCGATGGTGCGGCCGCCGAATTTGACCCGCACGCGCTTGGGGCTGTGCAGGACGTTGACGAGCTGCGGAGCGGTCGCTTCGCGAGGCTGCAATCTTGGGGCGACAGTCATGATCGTTCTCCCGGTCAGGACACGGCGCGCGCATTGTCGCGCTGCTCGGCGAAGCGGTTGGCGGGCCGCGCCAGGCCGAAGCGGTCGCGCAGCGTTCCCGGCGCGTATTCGGTCGGGAAGACGCCGCGCCGTTGCAGCTCGGGCACCACCTGTTCGGCGAAGTTCACCCAGTCCTCCGGCAACAGCGGGAACATCAGGTTGAAGCCGTCGGCGGCACCCGAAACGAACCAGTCTTCGAGTTGGTCGGCGATCTGTTTGGGCGTGCCGGCGACGGTCGGTACAGAACCGCTGTTGGCGAGCTTGCGGGCAATCTCACGCAGGCTGAGATTCTGCTTCGCCCACTGCTTGACCCGGTTGAGCGACGTGCGCCCGCCATTGAAGGTGCTCTCGTCCGGCAGCGGCGGCAGCGGCCCGTCCGGCGGATAGACGGAGAGATCGATGCCGCTCCAGCTCGACAGCAGGTCGATGCCGACCTGATCGGGCAGCAGCGTCTGGAGGTATTCCTGTCTTTCCCGGCCTTCCGCCTCGGAAGCGGCGACGATCGGCAGGATGCCGGGCAGGATCTTGAAGCTCTCCGGCCGCCTGCCGTGGCGGGCGAGACGCTCGTTGATGTCCTGGCGATATTTGATGCCATCCTCCTTGGTGCTGTAGATGGCGAAGTGCGCATCGGCCTGCGCGGTGGCGAAGTTCTTGCCGTCCTCGGACGATCCGGCCTGGACGATCAGCGGATGGCCCTGCGGCGGCCGCGAGACGTTGAGCGGCCCCCGCACCTTGAAATGCTTGCCCTTGTGGTCGATGGGATGGACCTTGTCGGGGTCGGCGAAATAGCCCGACGCCTTGTCGATCAGCAGCGCCTCGTCTTCCCAGCTGTCCCACAGCGCCTTGACGATATCGAGGAATTCGGCCGCGCGCTCATAGCGGAGCGCATGCTCGATGTTCCCATCGCGGCCGAAATTGCGCGCCTCCTCATCCATCGCCGAGGTGACGACGTTCCACGATGCCCTGCCCTTGCTGATATGGTCGAGCGACGCGAACATGCGCGCCACATTGTAGGGCTCGCTGTAGGAACTCGACGCCGTCGTGATCAGGCCGATGTGTTCTGTCACCCCGGCCAGCGCCGACAGCAGCGTCAGCGGTTCGAGGCGGGCATTGGCGTAGTGGGCGACACCGCTCTTGACCGAATCCCAGATCGACACGTGGTCGGCGACGAAGATGGTGTCGATCCTGGCCCGCTCGGCCGCCTGCACGAGATCGCGGTAGAACTCGAAGTCCAGCACCTCCCGGCCCGGCGCCCGCGGATGGCGCCACGACATGCGATGATCGCCCTGCGGGTTGAAGAAAAATGCGCTGAGGATCATGTGGGCTCGAGCCATGCCGGTCTCCTTCCAGATCTGCTCCGAGGGACGTCGCGCTGCTTCGGCAGACGGCGACAATCTCTCTTGAGCCCTGAAAGTTAGATTGCGCTCCGGCTTAATTCGAGTAACTTTATAGAGATAATGCATTGAGAAAGTGGAAGCGATTGCCCTCGATCGCGACGCTGGAAGAAAGTGGTTTCAAGCCCCAATGTTCTCCTCGGTTCTGAACGTCGACCAGCTTTCCATCGCCTATGACGGGCGCAATGGGTCGCATCCCGCCGTCAGCGGCGTCTCGCTGCGCATAGCCGAAGGCGAAGCACTCGGCCTTGTCGGCGAGTCCGGATCGGGGAAAAGCTCGGTGGCGCTCGCCATCCTGCGCTATCTGCCGAGGAATGCCCGCATCGCGGCGTCAGCGCTGGAGTTCCAGGGGCGCGAAATCCGCGACCTCTCGGCCGAGCAGTTGCGCCAGCTTAGGGGGGATCATATCGCCGCCGTCTACCAGCATCCGGGCGCGGCCCTCAACCCAAGCATGACGATCGGCCGCCAGATCACCGAAACGATCATGCGGCATCGCCCGGTGCGCCATGAGGAGGCGCGCGAGCGGGCTTCCAAGCTGCTCGGGCGCGTTCGGGTGAGCCATCCGCAGCGGGTGCTGGGGCTCTATCCACACGAACTCTCCGGCGGCATGCAGCAGCGTGCCAACATCGCCATCGCGATTGCGCTCGACCCGTCGCTGCTAGTTCTGGACGAGCCGACGACGGCGCTCGACGCCAGCGTCCAGTCCGAGATCATCGCCATCCTCTCCGACCTGCGCAAGGACCACAAAACCAGCATCCTGCTGATCAGCCACGACATCAACTTGATCCGCCGCTCCTGCGACCGGGTGGCGGTGATGCAGTCGGGAAAGGTGGTGGAGAGCGGCGCTGCCGGTGATGTCTTCGACAACCCGTCTCACGCCTACACGAAGGCGCTCATCGCCTCGATCCCGGCGCTCGATTACACCAAGCGGAACGGAAGACTGGCGGAGACGGACGGCCTGCCATCACACCCGGCGGTCCAGAATGAAGCCGCCGGCCCGCCAAAGGAACGCCGAATCGCGATCGCCTGCAAGGGCATCAGCCATGCCTTCGGCAGCCAGCCAGTGCTGCACGGCATCGATCTCGACATCCGCCAGGGCGAGACCTTCGGGCTGATCGGCGAGTCCGGTTCGGGCAAGTCGACCCTGGCACGGATCGTCACCGGCCTGCAGATATCAGACGCCGGATCGGTCGAGCTGTTCGGCAGGACCGTCGCGCCGCGCGTCGAGAGAAGGAACCTTGCCGAACGCCGCGACGTGCAGATGGTCTTCCAGTCGCCGGATCGCACGCTCAATCCGCGCCAGCGGATCGGCAGGATCCTCGGCCGCCCCCTGCGCCGGCTCGCCGGCCTGCGCAGCAGTGAGGTCAAAGCCCGCGTCCGCGACTTGCTGCACTCGGTTCGTCTTGCCGGCGCCACAGCCGAGCAGAAGTCGCGATCACTATCCGGTGGCCAGCGGCAACGGGCGGCGATCGCGCGGGCCTTCGCCGGCCTGCCGAAGGTCGTCGTGCTCGATGAACCCACTTCGGCGCTCGACGTCTCCGTACAGGCGACCGTCCTCAACCTGCTCAACGACCTGCAGCGCGACAAGGACACGACCTATCTGTTCATCAGCCACGACCTCAGGGTGGTGCGCTATATGGCCGACAGGATCGGCGTGCTCTATCGCGGCCGCCTCGTCGAAACCGGCTCATCCGACCAGATTTTTCAGGGCCCCAATCACCCCTATACGGCATTGCTTCTGGCGGCAGCGTCCGATGAGGCCGAGCCGAAGCTATCCGCTCCAGTCGACATCGAGGAAGCCCCGAACACCGGATGCTCCTTCGCCGACCGCTGCCCTCTGGTCCTGCCCGACTGCAAAAGGGCCGAACCGCCCGCCAGAGAGACAGCGGCCGGCCATTTCATCGCCTGCTGGCGACACGGCCAGGCTTCGTAAGCGGATTACCGACAGTCCAAAGCCCTCAACAGCATGTTCTTCCTCAGGCACGATGCGATGCCGGGATTGTCGCAGCATCGGAATCCAGCTTGCAAATGCCATCTTTTGAGGCCAGCCTAGATGCATGATGGCACGCCGGTCGCCAAAACATATGCTTGTCATGCTCCTCGCGGTATTCCTGACCGCCGGGTTCAGCCTGTCTGCCGCTCAGGCGAGCGTCATGTCGGCGAAGATGATGATGGCTGGCGGCGGCATGACAATGCCTGTCGGCACCGGCATGGCCAAGATGGCCGACACCGGCATGAATGGCGACTGCAACGCCTGCCTCAAGGGCGCGGCCGACACCGGCAAACCGATGCATTGTCCACCGACCTGCATCGCACCGGTGCTCGCCGTACTCCCTCAAAGCCTCGCCATCGCCGTGGTTCCACCGGTGCAACAACCATCGGCGCTACCGATGCCGTTCCTTCACGGGCGAAGTTCCTTGCCCGACCCATTCCCTCCCAAATCCATCGATCTCGCCTGACGCCGGTTCAGCCATCCCGCGGCTGATTTCCGGCGTTTGATTGCCGCTGGCGCTTTGCGCCGGCAGGCACGCAGCAATTCGACGCCGAGAGGCTCGCCGTCGATCGAGATCGCAAAGGGAGTGAGAGTGAGTACCGATTTCCGTCATATGATGTCGCGCCGCAGGTTCGTCCTTGCGGCGGCGGGCGTTGCTGCGGCCACCCTGGTGCACCCCGCAACGCCAAGAGCATCCGCCGTCGATGAACGCCGCATCAGGATCGCGCCCGGCCACGCCAGCTTCACCGGCGCTGGCGATCCGCTTACTCCTGTCTGGGCGTATGACGGGACGGTCCCCGGCCCGATGCTGCGCCTGCGCCAGGGCCGACCCGTTCACATCACGGTCGAGAACGCATTGGACGAGGAAACCACGGTCCATTGGCATGGCATCCGCCTGCAAAACGCCATGGACGGAGTACCCGGCCTGACGCAGCAGCCGATCAAGCCGGGAGAAGATTTCGTCTATAAATTCACGCCGCCCGACGCCGGCACCTTTTGGTACCATCCGCATGCCAACAGCCTTGTGCAGCTCGGCCGCGGGCTCGCCGGCGCCCTCATTGTCGAGGAGACCGAACCCGTCGCCGTCGACCGCGACCTCTTGTGGTTGCTCCAGGACTGGCGGCTTGCCGATGACGGGCAGATGGCGCCCGGCTTCGGCAGCGCGATGGATGCGGCGATGTCCGGCCGCGTCGGCAACGTCGTCACCATCAACGGCACGGCGCCGGCCGACCAGAGCGTAAGGGCGGGCGAACGTGTCAGGCTGCGGCTGGCCAATGCGTCGCTCGCCCGTATCATGGCGCTGCGCTTCGAAGGCCACCGCCCGGTCGTCGTGGCGATCGACGGCCAGCCCTGTGATCCGCATGAACCGGAGGACGGCCGCCTTGTTCTGGCCCCTGCCATGCGCATCGACGTCGTGATCGATATGCAGGGCGACCCAGGCAAGCGTTACGCAGTGATCGACGATTTCTATGACGGTCTCGCCTATACGCTGGCCACGCTTGCCTATGACAGCGCATCGCCACTTCGGACCCATCCTCTCGGTACGCCGCTTGGCCTGCCGCGCAACCCGTTGCAGCAACCCGATCTCGCAAGCGCCGAGCGCCAGGAGATCGTCCTGCAAGGCGGCATGATGGGTGGCGGCAAGCTCGCCGGCGTCGGCGGCATGATGGGCATGGCGACACCCGGCATGAAGGGTGGCGCTGCGTGGGCGATCAACGGCATGTCGATGACCGGTGACGGCCACGCCGGCATGGCGCCGCAGTTCACCCTGCCCCGCGGCGCAACCTGTCATCTCACAATGCGCAACGAAACTGCCTGGTGGCACCCGATGCACATCCACGGCTTCAGCATGCTGGTGCTTGCGCGCAACGGTTCGCCGGTACCGCACCGGCAATGGCAGGACACGGTGCTGCTCGCTCCCAGGGACACGATCGAATGCGCCTTCGTCGCCGACAATCCCGGCGACTGGATGCTGCACTGCCATGTCGCCGACCACCAGATGGCCGGCCTCATGACGGTGTTTCGAGTGACCTGATTTTCTCGTCAAAACAACGATAAGACAACAAGGAGAACTGCAATGAAACTGACTTACTCTCTCGCCGCTTTCGCCGTCGCGATCGCAATGCCGCTGCCGGCTGTCGCGGCAACGATCAACGCGGTGATGTACAAGAACCCGCAATGCAGCTGCTGCGAATCCTATGCCAACTATCTGGAACACAACGGCTTCAAGGTCGACATCAAGCCCGTCAACAATCTGTCCCAGATCAGCAGTGACGCCGGCGTGCCGGCGGACCTCGAAGGCTGCCACACGCTGATGGTCGACGGCTATGTCGTCGACGGGCTGGTGCCGGTCGATATCGTCAAGAAACTGTTGACCGAACGCCCCGCCATCACCGGGATCACGCTGGCCGGCATGCCGACCGGTGCCCCCGGCATGGGTGGCGAGAAGGCTGGCCCTTTCATCGTCTACGCCTTCACCAAGGACGGCAAGGCTCCCACGGTCTACGCGACGGATTGAAAGGCAAGCGCCATGTCTGCCGATACGTCGGATTGCCCTGCCCGAACCTGGCTCGCCAGGACGTTCCTGCGGCTCGAATCGAGGGAACGGCAGCTATGAAGATGGTCGCTCTCGTTCTCTTCGGCGCACTGCTCGCGGTGCCTGGACCTGCGACGGCCGGCGAGCCGCCGCAGAATTTTGCTGTTCAGGCGAGCCCGCAGCCGCTTCCGGAGATTCAGTTCCAGGACGGCGATGGACAACCCAAAACGCTCGCCGATTTTTCCGGCAAGGTCGTGCTGCTCAACATCTGGGCGACGTGGTGCGCTCCCTGCCGAAAGGAAATGCCGGCGCTCGACAGGCTGCAGGCCAAACTCGGCGGGCCGGACTTCGAGGTCGTCGCGCTGTCGATGGAGCGCGGCGGTCCGGACAAGGTGAAAAAGTTCTTCGCCGAGATCGGTATCGAGCATCTCGCCCTCAACATCGACACGTCGGCCAAGGCGATGTTCGCGCTCGGCGCCCTCGGCCTTCCCATGACATTGCTGATCGACCGCCGGGGCAAGGAGATCGCCCGCCTGATTGGTCCGGCTGAATGGGATGCTCCCGACATGGTCGACTTCATCCGCAGCCATCTTGCTGCCAACTGAGAAGGAGTTCACTGTGACCACTACAGAACTGATCCGAGCCAATGAGGCCTCGTTCGGCCGCAATGTCCTCGCTTCGATTCGCTACTATCTCGGCGGCCGACGTGGCCTCCCCGCATTGGCGGCGGCCGTGATCGTCGCAGGCCTTGCATCCAACTGGAGCTGGCTGGCGGCGGCGGGCGTCGCGCCGCTGCTTCTCAGCGCTTTACCCTGCGTCGCAATGTGCGCGCTTGGCCTCTGCATGCACAAGATGACAGGTCGCGCCTGTCCGGGCGAAGACGGTTCCCCCAAGGCTGACGAGGTCACCGTTGGTCCGACAACGGTGCCCGCCGATCTGAAAGGCAACAGTTGATGCCAGTCCGTATCCAAGAATGGATGCATTTCCTGCGTTGCCTGATTTCCGTAGCTGCGCTGATTGTGGGCTTCGTCCACGGCGCGCAAGCGCACTCGCTCGAAGAACTCGACGCCATGCTTCAGGGCGACGAAAAGTATTTCCAGCAGATCGACAAACCCGCGCCAGACTTCACGCTGCGCACCGCAGACGGGCACATGGTGCGGCTGGCTGATCTGCGTGGCAAGGTTGTCATCCTCCATTTCATCTACACATCGTGCACGGACGTTTGTCCCTTGCATGCCGAGAAGATCGCCGAGATCCAGAAAATGGTGAACGGCACGCCGATGAAGGACCAGGTCACTTTTGTCAGCATCACCACAGATCCGACGAGAGACACGCCGGACGTGATGCGAAAATACGGGCCAACGCATGGGCTCGATCCCGTCAATTGGGCGTTCCTGACCACAACCCAGGACCAGCCGGAGGACGCTACCCGCACGCTGGCGGAAGCTTTTGGCCACAAATTTACCAAAACGGAGGACGGCATTCAGGCGCACGGCATCGTCACGCATGTGATCGACAAGGAGGGCCATTGGCGCGCGAATTTCCATGGCCTGGACTTCGCACCGATCAATCTCGTCACCTTGGTCAATGCGCTGACCAATAGCATCGAGCGGCCGCATCACGAACAGCAAGAGGGCTGGCTGGCGAAATTAAAGAACCTTTTCTGAAGCATCATCCGAAGGAAGGAGAACCCTATGATCTATAATTCAGGGCAATTCGGCGGAGTTTCCGGCAAAATGGCCCGTTCCCTCATGCTGGCCATTGCAACGCAGCCGCCAGGTGGCGCCGATCATGGCGGGCTTCGTCGTCAGCGACCAGATTTCCCCGGGCGCGACCGATCTTGCGACGATGAAGAGCCTGGTCGAGCAGGCCAGGGCCGCCAACTGAGCCAGATATCGCACCCCAGTCGACGAACGGTTCTGCGCGGCATTTTTGGGGCCGCCGCGATTATGGGCTTCCTCAGGGATACGGATTTGGCAATCGCCGCGGAGGATCCAGGCCTGGCGAGCCGCTTCAAAGACCTCAGCGAAAACGGCAACAGCACGTGCTCGGCCAAATTCACGGAATCGATCGCCACCATGCCGAGCACCTCGCGGATCAAGGGCTCGTGCTGCAGCCCGATGGAAATGAAGCGCTATGTCGAGCAGGTGACCGGCTTGGCCAGATACCGGGACATAGCGATGATCCCGAGCGATCCGTACGATATCCCGGCGGGCATCGCGCAGAAGATGATGCCTTACTACGATGTGAAACTCACCAGCACCGAACAGCAGACCTACGACTATGCGATGGCAAATTCCGAGGAGAAGGGTCCGTGCTGCTGCCAATGCTGGCGCTGGAAAGTGTATGGCGGCCTGGCGAAATACCTGATCCGCGAGCACGGCTTCATTGGCAAGCAGATCGTCGATGTCTGGGACCTGTCCGATGGCTGCGGCGGCGGCATGTGAAATTGTCGCGGCGTACTGACTTGCCGGTAACCGGAAGCCCGGAGTTCTACCGCCGAGATGGACTTCGGCGCTTCTTCGCATACAAGTAAATGCGTTTGTGCTAATATATCATCGCCATGCACCTTCGTGCGTGACCAACCAATGGGAGGACGCGATGAAAACCATGAATCGCAGGTCTGCAATTGCTCTCGGTATGACGGCCGCCGCGGCGACGCCTTTTTTTGCCCTGACGGCGTCCGCGAAGGTCAAGAAATACGGCCCGAAAGAAGGCAAGGAGATTGCGCCCGGTGTCAGACTGGTTGAGGTCGGCACCGGCAACTCCGACATTCCCGCCTACAAGAGCATCGCGATTGTCGACATAGTCTTTCAGCCCGGAGCACACGCCCCTCAAACCGTGATGGACAACGACATGGTCTGCACGATCACTTCCGGCGCGTTCACCATCAAGAAGGCAGACAAGGAATTCAAGCTCAAGACAGGTGACATGTACACCTGCTCCAAGGGCAAGACCGACGAGGCGACGAATACAAGCAAGGAGGTCGGTGTGCATCGTCTCGCCGTCCTGATACCTGCCTAGCAACTGGAACTCCGGCCGGACGGTTGGTTGCATCTCGTCCGGCCATCTCTTGCCTAACTGCGGCTGCCGGCCTCGTGGCCGATGGCCGCTACGAGCCGGTCCCGGCAATGCACCGGATCACACTCGCAGCATGTTGCTTCAGGCACAGTGCGCCGACGGCATTGGCTCTTGAACGGTGGAGCCGGACCCGCGTACCATCGCGCCATCTGAATTGAGTCTGCTTTATTAGTCCGGGCTAACGTCCGGATTGGTCTGGATATTTTCCTTTGAACACGCAAGCAATCGGCGGCGCGCCGGAGCGCGGCAAATCGTTTGCCCATGTGGCGGAAGCCTCCTGGGGCAAGGGTCTCAGCACCTTGCTCCGCATCGTGCGCATGACGCTGCGCCATCCCTGGCAGGTCGCCATCACCATCGTCTCGACCTTCATCGCCGCGACGCTGCAGCTTTTCATTCCGCGCCTGCTGGGACGCGCCATCGACCAGGCGCAGGGCGTCATGACCACGGGTGCCGGTGCCGCGGCAGAGCAGGCGCTGTGGAACACGGCGCTGACGCTGCTCGTCGTCAGCATCCTGCGCGGTCTCTTCACCATGGCGCAGAACTACTATGGCGAGGCTGTCGGCCACCGCACCGGCTATGAGCTGCGCCTGGCATTCTATGAGAAGATCCAGCGATTGAGCTTCTCCTTCCACGACAGGGTCCACACCGGCGATCTGATCACGCTCGGCCTGCTCGATCTCGACGGCGTGCGCATGTTCTTTTCCACCGGCATCCTGCGCGTCGTGCTGCTCGGCGTGCTGATCGGCGTCGGCGCCTATCTGCTGATCAGCACCGACCTCGTGCTCGGGCTGCTCAGCTTGAGCTTCGTGCCCTTCGTTGCCTGGCGATCCTCTGTCACCCAGCTCGCATTGCGCAGCACCTGGCTAACGTTGCAGGAGCGCCTCTCGGTGCTGAGCCGAGTGATGGACGAGAATCTCGGGGGCATCCGTGTCGTGCGCGCCTTCGCGGCGCAGCGGCACGAGCTCGAAAAATTCGACCGCGCCAAGCTGTCGGCATTGGAGCTTGCCAATCAGCGCGTCGACATCCGCGTCTCCAACACCAGCGCCATGAACTTCTCCTTCCTGGCAGCCATGGGCCTGGTGCTCTGGTTCGGCGGCCAGAAGGTGATCGCGGGCCAGATCAGCGTCGGCACGCTGGCCCAGTTCCTCACCTTCATGACCATCCTGCAGATGCCAGTTCGCCAGCTCGGCCTGATGGTCAACTCGTTCGCGCGCGCCTCGACCTGCGGCACGCGGCTGTTTGAGCTGCTCGACGCCGAACTCGACATCGAGGACGCGCCTGGCGCCAAGGACCTCGTCGTCACCGACGGCGTGTTGCGCTTCGACAATGTCGGCTTCCGCTACGAGGGCGCGGGCGGACGGCCGACGCTGTCGGGCATCTCCTTCGAGGCCCGGTCCGGTGAAACCATCGGCATTGTCGGCCCGCCTGGCAGCGGCAAGTCGACCATCGCGCACCTGATCCCGCGCTTCTACGACGTGACTTCTGGTGCGATCACCATCGACGGCCAGGATATCCGCAAGGTGACGCTGCAATCGCTGCGCAAGGCCGTCGGCGTCGTGCAGCAGGATGCCTTCCTGTTCACCACCTCGATCGAGAACAACATCGCCTACGGCAATCCCTGGGCGCGCGAGACCCGCATCGGGCAGGCCGCCGAATACGCCCAGTTGCACAATTACATCATCGGCCTTCCGGCTGGCTATACCACGGTGGTCGGCGAACGCGGCGCGTCGCTTTCCGGCGGCCAGCGGCAGCGCCTGACCATCGCCCGCAGCCTGATGCTGCGGCCGTCGGTGCTGGTCTTCGACGATTCCACCGCGGCCATAGACGCCGGTACCGAGCAGCGGATCCGGGCGGCGATGAAGCGCTTCGCCAGGGATCGCGTCACGCTCATCATCTCGCACCGGCTGAGCTCACTGATGCATGCCGACCAGATCTTGTTCGTCGAGGGCGGCCGGATCGTAGAACGCGGCACGCATGAGCAATTGCTGGCGCTCGGTGGACGCTATCGCGCGCTGTACGATCTGCAGCTGCGGCCGGACGACGATCGGCCCTTGGCGGGAGCCGCGTGATGTCGACACAGAGCGACGACGACAAGGAAGACACCAGCGGGCGGCCGACCAAGGCCGTCGTCGGCTCGCATCGCGACGAGGAAGAGGTTTTCGGCAAGGCCTACGATCCGCGCATCGTCAGGCGCGTCTGGAGCTTCGTGAGACCCTACCAGAGCCGCATTTTCATCTCGGTTGCCGCGGTGCTGGTGTTCACGCTGACGCAACTGGCGATCCCGCTGGTCATCCGCTACGCCGTCGACCACGGGATGACGGCGGGCAGGCTCGACCAGTCGGTGATGATCGCCGCGACCGGCGCGTTCACGCTGGTCATCCTCATCAACTATGCCGCCAGCTACGTGCAGGAAAGCGTCGTCGGCAAGGTCGCCGAGAACGTGCTGTCCGACCTGCGCCGTGCCATGTTCAGCCATCTGCAGCGTGTCTCGCTGAGCTTCATGGACAAGACCGAGGTCGGCCGGCTGATGTCGCGCCTGCAGGGCGATGTCAATTCGATGCAGGAATTCCTGGAGACGTCTGTCATGTCGGTGGGCGATATCGTGCTCTTGTTCGGCATAGTCAGCGTGCTTTTGTGGCTCGATTTCCGGCTCGGCCTGCTGACGCTGTCGACCATGCCGGTGCTGTTCGTCGTGCGCCTGTTCTGGCTGCCGCGCGCCAAGGTCGCCTTCATGGCCGCGCACGAAACCAACTCGATCGCCAACGGCGCGCTGGCCGAAGGCATTCATGGCGTACGCACGGTGCAGAGCCTCGAGCGCCAGCACGTCAATTTCGACCTTTACGACGAGAAGGTGCTGGCCAATCTCAATGCCCATCTGCGCTCGGCGAAATATGCGCAGGTGATGGTGCCGATCGTCGACACGCTGACCGGCATCGCCATGGCGACGGTCATCGTCGTCGGTGGTTCGATGGTGCTCTCGCACAGCCTCGATATCGGCGTCATGGTAGCGTTCCTGTTCTACATCCAGCGCTTCTTCGACCCGATCCGCTCGCTGACCATGCAATACAGCGTCATGCAGCGCGCCATGGCTTCGGGCCAGCGCATCTCCGAAGTGCTCGATGTTCCCGTGGACGTCAGTGACAGGCAAGGCGCCGTCGCCCTGTCGCGCGACATGGACGGCTCGGTCGAGTTCAGGAACGTCACCTTCGGATACCGGCCGAACCAGCCGGTGCTGAAGAACATCTCCTTTCGCGTCAATCCGGGCGAGACCGTGGCCCTTGTCGGTCCGACCGGGTCGGGCAAGTCAAGCTCGATGGCGCTGGTGCACCGTTTCTACGATGTCTGGTCGGGTCAGGTCCTGGTCGGTGGCCACGATGTGCGTGACCTGACGCAGGATTCGCTCGGCGATCAGGTGGCGATGGTGCTGCAGGAGCCGTTCCTGTTCTCAGGTTCGGTGCTGGAAAACATCCGCTATCACAAGACGAGTGCCAGCCGCGAGGAAGTGGTGCGTGCCGCGAAAGCCGTCGGCGCGCACGATTTCATCGAGAACCTGCCCGATGGCTACGACACCGAGCTCGAGCAGCGCGGCGGCAATCTCTCGCTCGGCCAGCGCCAGCTGATCAGTTTTGCGCGTGCGCTGGTGGCGGATGCGAAGATCCTGGTGCTCGACGAAGCCACGGCCAGCATCGATTCCTACACCGAGATGCTGATCCAGAAGGCGCTGGTCAAACTGCTGGAAGGCCGCACAGGGCTGGTTATCGCCCACCGTCTGGCCACCATCCGCGGCGCCGACCGCATCATCGTGCTGCAGAACGGAGAGAGCGTCGAAAGCGGCAACCACGAACAGCTGATGCAGGGGAAAGGCCTTTACGCCCGCCTCTACAACATGAACTACGCTTCGTTCGATGACATTTCTGGGGAAGAAATGGCAATGGACGCGGCGCTCGGCAAAGCGACCTGAGTGCGGCCGGCAGGGTTCGACCCGACAGATCGCCTGCTGCCCGTGCGTTTTCTGACAAGGCCTATGTGCGAGATCGCCTGAGTGAGGCAAGCGGCGATTGCGCAATACGGCCGTTGTCCAAAGATCGCTTGTCCCGATTTTGTGAAGGAACGTGTGGGTGCAGAATCCGTTTTCGTCCCGTGCATGTCTCGCATGAACAGGAGGCATCCTCATGAAACGGCAGATGATGCTCACCGGTGCCATTGTCTTGGCGGCCGCGAGCGCGATCTCTTTTAGCACTGTCGCCGATGCCGCGGTCGTCAGGCACCATTCTGTCCGCCATGCCGCGGCACATCGCGGCGGCGAGCATCGGCACGTGGTTCACCGGGAATATCTACGGACTGACGTGTGGGTTGGCGGCGGTTGGACGGGCGACAACTCGGCCGGTGACAATGCCCGGATGGACAGCTACTACAATGGTTACGGCAGCTACCATGGGTATGTCGGCGACTTTTGCGGAACCGTCGCGTGGACGCTCGGCCTATGCGGTCCCCACGGCCCCTGATTCCTGACTGATATGTGGGGCCAACGAATTGTTTGACCGCCCGGATGCTACGCCATTTCGGGACGTCTCGACGCCTCGCGGATCGCCTTGTGGACGCCGCGCTGCAAATCCATGAATGCCGGGCTTTCCATCACCTCTTCGCGGCGCGGACGCTCGATATCGACGTTGAACGTCTGCGTGATGCGCCCCGGACCGATCCCCATGACGACGATCCGGTCAGACAGATAAACGGCCTCCTCCACGTCATGGGTGACAAACAGGACGGTCAACCTGTGTTCCTCCCAGATCTGCGTCAGCAGCTCCTGCATCTGATGCCGGGTCAAGGCATCGAGCGCGCCGAAGGGCTCGTCCATCAACAGCATCTTGGGCCGATAGGAAAGCGCACGGGCGATGGCAACGCGCTGCTTCATGCCGCCCGAGAGTTCGGCCGGATAGCGATCGGCGCTGTCCGACAGCTTGACGAGCTCGAGATGCTCTAGCGCGATGCTGCGGCAGGTCGAACGGTCGTAGCCGGCGGCCTTGAGGGCAAACTCGATGTTCTGCCGCGCGGTCAGCCAGGGAAGCAGCGTGTAGGACTGGAAGACGACGCCCCGGTCGAGCCCCGGCTGCAGGATCGGCGCGCCATCGATGCTGAGATCGCCGGCGTCGAAATCCTGCAATCCGGCGACGATCGACAGTAGCGTGCTCTTGCCGCAGCCCGATATGCCGACCAGGGAGACGAACTCGTTGTCGGCAAGATCGAGGTTGATGTCGCGCAGCACTTCCTTGCGCCGCTCGCCCGTGCCGAAGCTCTTGTTGAGACCGGCGATCCGCAATTTGGGGGGGCTCATCGGCGGCACCTCATTGCGAGCGGCCCTCCTGCTTGAACAGCACCTTTTCCAACGCCTTCATGACCTGGTCGGTGATCAGGCCGAGCAGGCCCAAGAGCAGGATATAGCCGATGATGGTGTTGGTCTGGAAATAGCGCTGCGACACGGTGATGCGATAGCCAAGCCCGGATGTCGCCGCGACGAGTTCGGCGAGCACCAGCCAGGTCCACGCCCAGCCCAGGCTGATGCGCAGCGTATCCCAGATACCCGGCAGGGCGCTGGGGACGACAATGCGCGTCAGGATCTTGCGATCCGGCAGGCCGAGCGTGCGCCCAAGGCCGATGAAATCGGCGGGAACCCGTTTGACGTTGTCCATGATCATCAGCACCTGCTGGAAGAAGGTGCCGATGAAGATGATCAGGAATTTTTGCGTATCGCCGGTACCCGCCCACAGGATGGAGAGCGGCACGAAGGCGACGACCGGCATGTAGCGGATGAAGTCCACCAGGGGTTCGATGGCCGCTTCCCAGGAGCGGAAGCTGCCGATCAGAACGCCGATCGGTATCGACAGTGCCGAGGCGATGAGGAAGCCGATGGAAATGCGATACATCGAGGCTTTGAGGTCCAGCCACAACGTGCCGTCGGCCGCGAGCTTGGCTATCTGCGTCGCGACGCTGCCCGGCGACGGCAAGAAGATCGGCTTCACCCATCCCAGTCCGGTCGCCGTCCACCAGGCAAGGCCAAGCCCGACAAAGACAGCCACCGCGATCGTCAGAAAACGCGACCTGGCGATGGGCACACCGATCCCGGAGGATCGGCGGCGCCTCGCCGGTTTCGTGATAGGGCGTGGCGCGGAATGCGCCGGGCCTGTTTCCGCCGGTCGCTCCGCCGACATTTGCGTCACCACAGCGATCCGGCCTTGGTCATTCCGCCGCCTTGACGAAAGATGGGTCGATCATCTGTTCCGGCGTCACATCGGCCTGCAGCAGCTTGGCGTTCTTAGCGGCCGCTTCGACATCGGCGAAGGTCTTCGTGCTGAAGTCGCCGGTGAGCGCCGTCTTGTTCTCGGCAAGCGAGTAATAGCGCACGCCGTCAAAGGCGGTGTTGAGGTCCTTGACATCCGAGCCGACTGCCTTGGCAATGATGGCGCGGCCGCCTGATGTATCGGCTTTGTAGTCCTTGAGCGCCGCGTCCCAGCTCTTGATCATGGCCAGCACCTGGCCGGGCCGCGACTTGATCACCTCGTCGCGCACCACCAGCACGTCGCTGATCAGGCCGGGATCCTCGCCGGCGGTGAACAGCAGCTTGACGTCCTTGTTCTGCGCCATGGCGACAGTGAGGTACGGTTCATAGGTTACCGCGACCGGCACCTGGCCGGCGATCAGGGCGCCGCCTGCGTCGGATGCCGGCATCGGCACGGGCTTCACGTCGTCGATCGACATGCCGTTCTTGGCGAGCGCGTATTTGAGCAGGATGTCGCTCGTCGTGCCTTCCTCGAAAGCGACCTGCTTACCCTTGAGGTCCGCGATGGAGGTGACGTCCTTGCCGGCGATGATGGCGTCGGCGGTCATGGAGACGTCGAGCAGCAGCACGATCTTCACCGGCAGACCGGCCGCGACCATGCCCATCGCCGTGTGGGTGGCGATGTTGGCGGCATCGAGCTGGCCGCTTGCAAGTGCTGCATTGATGTCCTTGTCCTCGGCGAAGTTGACGATCTGGACGTCCGTCAGCCCGTTTGCCTTGAACAGCGCCTTGGCCTCGGCGACATGCCACTGGCCATAGCCAAGCCAGGGCTCGATGCCGATCTTGAACGACCCCGCCTCGGGCGTGGTGGGAATGGCCGCATCGGCCGCGTAGGCTGCCGGGGCGGCGGCGAGCCCGATGGCGGCGGCCATCACGAGCGCGCGAAATTGTCCTGTTAGGTTACGCATCATCTTTGTTCCCCTTGATGATCAGACCGCTTTTTCTAACCCAGGTAGCCGGTCTGGTGAGACTGCGGGTTTCTGCTCTTGCGGCACTGTGCCTCGGCGTCTTACCTGCCACCTCATGGTGAAGTGCGAGGATATTTCAGCGTCAGCAGGAGCGGATGTCAAGGCTAAAATACATACATGCATATACAAGTTGGAAGGGACTCAATTTCGACTTTGATCGTGCGCATCTGCCTGCCCTCAATACACGCAAAATACGTTGGCAACGAAACCTTTCCATTATGCGTCGCAGCGTTGCCGTCAGCTATTTTTGGAAGGGGAATAGCGGCTGCCGAGCGAATAGCGGCTGCCGGCATAAGTCAGCTTGCTGATCGTCGCCACCACCGCACCCGTCCATGTCCGGCGATGCAGGAAAAGGCAGCAGGCGCCGACATCGATGCCCAGGTGCCGCGCTGTCTCGGCATCCGCCGGGATCGCCGAGATGATGTGTTCGACCTCGGTCACCGGGGTTTTCTGCATGAGGTAGTCATAGGTCGCCGTCTTCGAAAAATCCTGCTTGTCATAATCGGGGATGAGGCTCGGATTGACGAAGCGCTCTTCCAACTGCACCGGCAGATCGTTCTCGAAATTGACGACGACGGAATGATAGATCGAGACACGCTTTGGAAACTCGAACGACAGCGCCAGTTCCTTTGTCGGCACGATCGTTTCGAGGACGAGGACTTCGGAACGATGCCTGTTGCCGCGCTCGACGATTTCCGCCGCGATGTTGTTGATCTCGATCAGCGTCGATTGCGGCCGCGGCGGTGCAATGAAGGTCCCCACACCTTGCAGCCGGGTCAGAAATCCCGCCGCGGTCAGTTCCCGCAAGGCCCGATGCACCGTCATCCGCGACACGCCGAGCGAAGCCACCAACTCATTTTCGGACGGCAGCTTGCGATCCTTGTTCCACTGGCCTTTTCCGATGTTGGTCAGGATGTAGTCCTTCACCTTCTCGTAGAGAGGGCTGGCCGTATCGGGCAAAGTGATCATTTCAAAAGTCCTTTCCGGCGATTTATCGGAAATCACGACTGCTCGACAGGTTGCCGCATGCGGATGATTGTTTTCAAGCCGTCGCTGCGCCCCGCCAACAGCCGCTCATAGGCGGCGGGAAGATCATCCAGGCCGATCTCTTGATCGATCAGTGCCAGCAGCGGTTCGCTGAGTTCACACAGCATCCGGACGGCCTCGGGCAGCTCGTCGGCAAAGGCGTGGCATCCCAACAACCCGATTTCGCGTTCGACCAGACTATTGGGGTCGATGTCGAGGCGGCCATGGAAGATGCCGACCATAGCTACCGTGCCGCCGGGATCGAGAACGCCGAGCAACTGGTTCAGTGCCGCGATGCTGCCTGTCGCTTCGACGGCCGCGAGCAACGGGGCATTGGCGGTAGCGCTGGCAATGGCATCCCTGTTCAGGTCGACGATCGTTGCCCCTGTCACCTGCGCCACCCGGGCGCAACGGGCCAGGTTGCGGTCGGCAACCAGCACGGTACCGGCGAAGGTGCGTGACAGCAGCAGCGCAGCGAGACCGCCGATGGGTCCACAGCCGACGACCAGCACGGAACCTGTCGTTTTCGGCAGCCGCCGCACCGCGTGCAGCGCCACCGCCAGCGGCTCGGCCATCGCCGCGACCCGCTCGTCGAGCGCGGCATCGACGGCATGCAAAAGCCGCGCGGGCAGTACCGCCTGTTCTGCAAATCCGCCGTCGCATATCTCACCCACGAAGCCCAGCGACGTGCAGAGATGCCGCCTCCCGGCGCGACATTGCGCGCAATCTCCGCACCAGAAACGGGAATCGGCAATTACCCTGTCGCCGACGACGAACGTGTCCACGCCCTCGCCAATGGCGATCACCGTGCCGGTCAGCTCATGACCGGCCGTCGAAGGCGACCGGCTTATCCATTGGCCCGTGCGGAAATTGTGCAGATCCGAGCCACAGATGCCGGCCGCATCGATCCTCAGCTTCACCCAGCCCGCATCCGGCGCGCCCGGCGTGGCGATGTCCTCGACGCGCAGGTCGCCGGGTCCGTAGAGTCGCGCGGCCTTCATCGCGATCGCGTCCGCTCAGCCGGCGAGATAGCGGTCGCGAATCTCAGACACGGCGTTCTCGTGCGAGCTGAACCCCTCGTAGCGGGCGAGCCTGCGCGCATGCAGCGCGAGTTCAGGATAGGCCGCCGAGGTCACATAGCCGACCGACGAGCGCTTGACGAAATCCGTCACCGAAAGCGGCCCATAGGTTCGCGCCCAGCGGCTGGTCGGCAGTACGGCATTGGGTCCGAGGACGAAGTTGGCAAGGGTCACCGGCGTGTGCGGTCCCATGAGGATTTCGGCCGCCTCGGTGATGCGTCCGAGATGCGCGAACGGCTCCTTCGACAGGATCTCGAGATGTTCGGGCGCATAGTCGTTGATGAAACGGTAGCTGTCTTCCAGCGATGCGGTCAGCACGATGCCGCCGCGCTTGCCGGTCAGCACGGCGCGCGAGAACTCAACACGCTGTTCGGTCATCCGCGACCAGTGATCCGGAAGCGCGGCGAGTGCTGCTTCGGCGACCTTGCGGCTGTGCGTCACCAGATAGGCCGAGGAATCCGGCCCGTGCTCGGCTTCGATGAGAAGATCAAGCGCGGCAAGGCCGCCGTCGATGCTGTCATCGGCAAAGATGATCGCTTCCGACGGGCCGGCTGGAAGACCCGTATTGATGACCGAGGACAACACGCTCTTGGCCGCCACCACCCACGGGCTGCCGGGACCGACGATCTTGAGTGCGGGCTTCACTGTCTCGGTGCCGTAGGCGACGGCGGCGACGGCTTGCGCGCCGCCGCATTTGTAGACGGTCCCGACGCCGGCAAGGCGCGCGGCGACCAGCGTTGCAGCGTCCACCGAACCATCCGATGTCGGCGGCGTCACGATGGCGATCTGGGGCACGCCGGCAATCACCGCCGGTACCGACGTCATCATCGTCACCGACGGGAAGGCGCCCTTGCCGCGCGGCACGTAAAGCGCAACGGAAGCGATCGGCGTGTACCTGTCGCCGGCATAGGCTCCCGGCCGGACCTCCTTGAGCCACATCGTTTCCGGCTTCTGCTCCTCGTGGAAATGCCGGATGTTGTCGATACCGAACTGGATGCTCTCCACGACATCTTTTTCGACCTTGTCGAACGCCGCGTCGAACTCAGCTTCCGACACCTGCAGTTCGCCCTCGGCGACATTGGCCTTGTCGAGTTCCCTGGCAAACCGGATCAAGGCGGCGTCGCCTTCGTCCTTGACGGCCTGGATGATCGGCCGGACCTTGTCGACGAAGACCGTCAGATCGGCCTCGGCGCGCTTCAGCAGACTGGCGCGCTGGTCGGCATCGATGGATGACAAATCGTGGAAGCTGATGTCGGACATGGCAGCTGGTTCTCCTGGGACTCTTCGAACGCAGTGACGGCCGGTCGGCCATCTTTCCGCAGGCCGACGGGTCGACCCGGGACGAGGATCAAAGCCATCGCGAGGCTTCGCCCGGACATAAAGTATATACATGTACGTATGACGGTCGCCAGCAATTTTTCCACCGTCCTTCCGGTCGAAACTGCCGAGGCAAACTGCTCCATCAGATCGAGGCGAGAAAGCCGCCATCGACCGGGATGGACTGGCCGGTGATGTAGGCCGCGGCATCCGAAGCAAGGAACACCGCGATGCCGTGCAGGTCGTGGAGATCGCCGAAGCGGCGCTGCGGAATCTTGGCCAGCATCGACTGCTGCCATGCTTCGCTGCTGTAAAACACGTCGGTCATCGCCGTCCTGAAATAGCCCGGCGCAATGGCGTTGACCCGGATGCCAAGCTCCGCCCACTCCGCCGCAAGCGCCCGTGTCATGCCGAGCAGGCCCGACTTTGACGAGCCGTACGGCACCGCCGTGGGGATTCCGACTTCCGATGTCAGCGAACACAAATTGATGATGGCGCCGGAACAGCCGGCGTCCCGCATCTGCCGTGCGGCGGCCTGGGCACAGAAGAACGCTCCCTTCAGATTTGTATCGACGATCCTGTCCCACAGCGCTTCGTCGACATCGAGCGAGGGCCGCACCTCCTCTATCCCGGCATTGTTGACGAGAATATCGAGACCGCCAAGCAGGCCGGCGGCCTCGGCCGTTGCTGCCCGGCACCGCTCGACATCGGTGACGTCAAGCGCGATGGCGTGCGCCACCCCGCCGGCCGCGCGGATGGCTGTCGTCGTCTCTTCAAGCGAGGCTAGGCCACGTGCCGTGACCGCGACGTCGGCGCCGGCCGCGCTCAGCGCCTCGGCGATGCTGCGCCCGATGCCGCGGCTTGCGCCGGTGACAAGCGCCTTCCTGCCGGAGAGATCGAAGAGAGAAGCATTTCGCATGTGATCCTCCTTGCTGTGCCGGCTTCGGTTTCGAGGCTATCATATCATATTGCATATACAAGCATATACAAAGTACATCAGCTGCGCTGCTGATGGCATCAGTCGCCGCATGAGCACCCTTGTCGTCAATGTCGACGGCACATTTTATTTGGCCTCGAACCGGACGCAGGTCTTAACTTTCGCGGCGTGGGTTTTTACATCCCTTGGCGTCTGCAAACCATTGACGCTTGAGGAGGCTCCTTTGCAGCAGCAACCAGACTCTGTCGCCGCCCGCCGATTGGGCATTCTCATCGAGCAGTATGTGGAAGCGCGCAAAAAGCGCTACGACTATGTGTCGACCGAACACGCCTATCGGGCCATCCGGCAGGTCCTCAAACCCGCCATTCCCGATCGCGAACTCGACGACATGGTCGCCTCGCATGCTGTCAAGAAGGGCTTGGCAGTCGTTTTCGACCGCCAGACCAAAGCGTCCGCCGATGATATTCCTCCGGGGATCCGGTCTTAGATCAACGCATGCCTGCCGGCCGCGTCAGGCCGCCGACCAATAAGCGCCGGCATCCGCGCCCGGTTTGTCGAATACAGGACGGTTGTCCTGTTTTGCCATGCCGCGCAGAAAATCGCCGAGGATGCCGCGACCTTTGCCGTGGAAATCAGCGGAGCAGAATTCTGAACCGTTGCAGCGCTCTGGAGTCGCGGCATGTATCCTCGGGTCTGCGCCGCGTTGCTACGCTCCTGCTTCGCCCGTGGATGACGAAGCAATGGACTCTACTCGTCGTCCAAGCCGCCGACCGTCGGCTTGCCTTCTATCGCCCGCCGCAAGGCGTCGTTGATGCGATCCTGCCAGCCGGGTCCATCCTCCTGGAAATAATCCAGAACGGCTCGGTCGATCCGGATCGAAACAAGCTCCCTGACACCTGGAGCGGCCGAGGGCTCACGAACCGGAGCAGCCGGCTTCTTCACCGGCTTGAAGGCGGCCTCGGCGGCCGTCATCGGATTTGTCGGTCGGCGCGGGGGATTAGCCATTGGGTGACCCTGACTGAAGAGGATTCGTGCCCGGTGCTGCACGCTTGTGCCATCTTAGCCCAACTGGCGCCGCGGCGCAGATCCTTTTGGTTTCGAGCGGGCGGCAGCGGTCGGGCGCACTCTTCGCGGCCCGCTCCGGCGCTCGTCACTCGGCTGCCTGAAGAGTTTGTGCGTCGACGATAACCCTGATTTCGGCGCGGCAGGAGCCGCAATTCGTTCCGGCATGCAGCGCCGCGCCGATTGCCGCGACGCTGCCGCAACCCTGGCGCACCGCTTCCGCGATCTGGTTGGCGCCGACGCCGAAACAGGAGCAGACGATGGCGCCGCGGTCGGCGTCGATCCCGCCGGGCCGCCCGGCCACGATCGCCAGCCTGCCGCGCCGGTCGACGTGATCGGCACTCAACTGTTCCGCCGCCCAACCACGCGAAACGGCAACCGGACCGGGCGCGACGAACAAGGCCCCGGACAATTGATCGCCGTCGAAGGCAGCGATGCGATGCTGGCCGGCGTCGCGGTCATGATAGGCGAGGATTTCGGCGCCCGGTGACGTGCCGAACAAGGAGCCGGCGAAGCCAGCCCAGTCGATGTCGTCATCGCCAAAGGCAAGCTCGACCCGCCAGCCGGCTTTGCATTTGGCCACGGCCCAGTAGCCCGCCTTGTCGGGCTCCGGCCTCCGCCGCGTCACCGCGAAGCCGAAGGCTTTCGCGGCGAATTTCTCGATGCGGGCCGCGACATGTTTCAGCGCCGGCTGGCCGGAAATCGGGTCGGTCAGCGGCGCGGTCAGCGTGTCGAGCCTGCCCTTTGCCGCAAACTGATCGGTCCAGTGCATCGGTGCAAACAGGCTGCCCTGGCGCTGGCGCGCCGTCACCAGCGCGCGCACCAGTACCTCGCCGCGCGGGCTGGAAACGCGCGCGATGTCGGCGTCGCCGATGCCGTAAAGCGCGGCATCCGCCGGGTGGATTTCGACGAAGGGCTCGGCGATGTGCTGGGAAAGCCGCGGGCTTTTCCCCGTCCGCGTCATGGTGTGCCAATGGTCGCGGATACGGCCGGTGTTGAGGATCAGCGGATAGTCCGGGCTGGTGCGGATTTCTGTAGTGGGGCGGATGGCAATGAAGCGCGCCTTGCGGTCGGGTGTGTAGAAATTGCCGTTGGCGAAGAAGCGGGTAGTGGAAGGGCCAGGTGCGGCGTGAGCGCTCTCCTCTGTCTGACGTCCAGCTTGAACACCCCCCTCTGGCCTGCCGGCCATCTCCCCCGCAAGGGGGGAGATTAGCGGTTCAGGCGTTGCCGCCATTCTTGCCACGTTGGCGATTGGCGAAGGCTGTAGTGACAGCCGATCTCCCCCCTTGCGGGGGAGATGGCCGGCAGGCCAGAGGGGGGTGCCTTGGCTCGGCGCCGGCCATTGGAAAGGCTCCAACGCGTCGTAGTCTTCTCCATCAACCCCGGCATAAGCTCCAATATCGAAATCCCGCGCACCATCGTTCTCGAACCCCGACAGCGCGGAATGCTCCGCAAACACCTCCGCCGGCGTGGCATGGGAAAACGCCTCGCCAAAACCCATCCGCTTGCCGACCTCGGCAACAATCCGCCAGTCCGGCAGCACTTCTCCGGGCAGGTCCAAAAAAGCACGCTGGCGCGAGATGCGACGCTCGGAATTAGTGACGGTGCCGTCTTTTTCGCCCCAGGCGGCGGCGGGCAGCCGCACATGGGCGTGGCGCATGGTGTCGGTCTGGGCCAGCACGTCCGACACCACGACGAACGGGCAGCCCTTGATTGCCGCTTCGACGGCGTCGGCGTCCGGCATCGAATCGACCGGGTTGGTGGCCATGATCCACAGCGCCTTGATGCGCCCATCGGCCAGCGCCTGGAACATCTCGACCGCCTTCAGGCCCGGCTTTCGGGCAATGGTCGGTGCATTCCAGAATCGCTGCACGCGGTCGCGATGTTCCGGGTTTTCGACTTCCATATGAGCGGCCAGCATGTTGGCCATGCCGCCGACCTCGCGGCCGCCCATGGCGTTGGGCTGGCCGGTCACCGAAAATGGCCCTGCCCCCGGCTTGCCGATGCGGCCGGTGGCGAGATGGCAGTTGATTATGGCGTTGACCTTGTCGGTGCCCGAGGATGACTGGTTCACCCCCTGGCTGTAGACGGTCACCGTTTTCGCGGTCGCCGAAAACAGGCTGTAGAAGCGGCCAAGCTCGTCCTCGCTCAGGCCCGTGGAGGCGGCGACGTCGGCAAGGTCGAGCGCGGAGGCGGCGAAAAGAGCCTGCCCGAAGCCGCTTGTATGCGCCGTGATATAGGGGCGGTCGAGCGCATTGTGCTGGCCGAGATAGGCCAGCAAGCCGGTGAACAGGGCGACGTCGCCATCCGGCGCGATCGCCAGGTGCATGTCGGCGATGTCGGCGGTCATCGTGCGACGCGGATCGACCAGCACGATCTTCATCTCCGGCCGCTTTTCCCGGGCCGCCGCGATGCGCTGGTAGAGCACGGGATGGCACCAGGCGAGGTTGGAGCCGACCAGCACGATGAGGTCGGCAAGCTCCAGATCCTCGTAGGTTCCCGGCACCGTATCGGCGCCGAAGGCACGGCGATGGCCGGCGACCGAGGAGGCCATGCACAGGCGCGAATTGGTGTCGATGTTGGCCGAGCCGATAAAACCTTTCATCAGCTTGTTTGCGACGTAATAGTCCTCAGTCAGAAGCTGGCCTGAGACATAGAAGGCAACCGAATCCGGGCCGTGCTCGGCGATGGTTTGCGAGAAGGTCGAGGCGACCAGGTCGAGCGCCTCGTCCCAGCCGGCGCGGCAGCCGTGGATCTCCGGATGAAGCAGCCTGCCGTCAAGGTCGACGGTCTCGGCCAGTGCCGAACCCTTGGAGCAGAGCCGGCCGAAATTGGCCGGATGGTTGGGGTCGCCGCGGACGGACACTTGCCCATCCGCGGCGACCTTCGCCAGCACGCCGCAGCCCACCCCGCAATAGGGGCAGGTGGTCCTCACCTCGCGCGCTTCTTCAATTTTCATGTGTCAGGCCGCGCGGCTCGCCAGCGCTTCCAGCGCAATGAACAGATGCTCGCCCTCGACCCGCACTGGAATGGTCCGCACCGCGCCCTCGTCAGCGCCGAGCGCCTTGCCCGTCTCCAGCGAAATCACCCAATTGTGCAAGGGACAGGTCACGGCCGTGCCATGCACGATGCCCTGGCTGAGCGGTCCACCCTTGTGCGGACAATGGTCATCGATGGCGTAAACCTGATCGTCGGCGGTGCGGAAGACAGCGATTTTCCCCTCGGGCGTGGCGACGCAGCGGGCGCCGCGGCGCGGGATGTCGGAGATGGAACCAATGGCGATCCAGTTCATGATTGTCACTCCGCCGCCTGCGCAAAGCCGACCGAGGCCATCGGCCGGAATTCGTGCTTGTCCTTGCCGGACACGCGTTCCGACCATGGGTCGACCTGGGCGAATTTCTGGCTGAAGACGAAGCGGTCGTAATAGGCCTTGCGCTTCTCCCCATCGTCCATGATCTGGCGCTTGATCTCGGGGATGCCGACGCGCTTGGCCCATTTGTAGATGCGCTCGAGATAGCGGCCCTGCTCCCGGTACATCTGTGTCAGCGCCACGATGTGCTCCAGCGCCTCGTCCTCGGTCTTGACCAGTCCGAGCACTTCGGTGCCCTTGATGTCGAGGCCGGCAGCCCCGGCAAAATGGATCTCGTAGCCACTGTCGACGCAGATGACGCCGACATCCTTGCAGGTCGCCTCGGCGCAGTTACGCGGACAGCCCGACACCGCCATCTTGACCTTGGCCGGGGTCCACGAGCCCCACATGAATTTTTCGATGCGGACGCCGAACCCCGTCGAATCCTGCGTGCCGAACCGGCACCAGTCGGAGCCGACACAGGTCTTCACGGTGCGCAGGCCCTTGGCGTAGGCATGGCCGGAGACGAAGCCGGCCTGCCCGAGATCCGCCCACACGGCCGGCAGGTCCTCCTTGCGGATGCCGAGCATGTCGATGCGTTGGCCGCCGGTGACCTTGACCATCGGGATCTCGAACTTGTCGACGACGTCGGCAATGGCGCGCAGTTCGGCAGCGTTTGTGACACCCCCCCACATGCGCGGTACCACCGAATAGGTGCCGTCCTTCTGGATGTTGGCGTGGACGCGCTCGTTGATGAAGCGCGACTGGTAGTCGTCGGCATAGTCGTCCGGCCAGTCGCAGACGAGATAGTAGTTGAGCGCCGGCCGACATTTGGCGCAGCCGCAAGAGGTCTTCCATTCCAATTCCTGCATGACCGCCGGAATGGTCTTCAGGCTCTTGGCCTTGATCAGCCGGCGCACCTCGTCATGGCCAAGCGTCGTGCAGCCGCACATCGGCTGCACCGCCGCCGGATTGTATTTGTCACCGATGGTCAGCACCATCAGCTTCTCGACCAGCCCGGTGCACGAGCCGCAGGAGGCCGATGCCTTGGTGTGCGCGCGCACGTCGTCGAGTGAGGTCAGGCCCTTGGCCGTGATCGCGCCCGTGATCTTCCCCTTGCAAACGCCGTTGCAGCCGCAGATTTCCGCATCATCCGGCAAGGCTGCAACGGCCGCCATAGGGTCCAGCGGGGCACCCCCCTGGTAGGACTGGCCGAAGATGAGCGTATCGCGCATCTCTGAAATATCGGTCTGCTTCTTTTTCAGATCGTTGAACCAGGCGCCGTCGGCCGTCTCGCCATAGAGCACCGTGCCGATGATGCGGTCGTCCTTGAGCACCAGGCGCTTGTAGACGCCGGCGGAGGCATCGCGCAGCACGATCTCCTGGCGGTCATCGCCCTCGGCGAAATCGCCGAGCGAGAACAATTCGATGCCGGTGACCTTGAGCTTGGTCGGCGTGTCCGAATGGACGAAAGCCGCTGCCTCGTCGCCGGCGAGCTGGCTGGCTGTCACGCGCGCCATCTCGTAGAGCGGCGCGACCAGCCCATAAACCTGACCATTGACCTCGGCGCATTCGCCGAGCGCGTAGATATCGGGATCATTGCTGCGCATGCCGGCATCGACGACGATGCCGCGATTGACGGCAATACCAGCTTCCTTGGCAATTGCGGCGTTCGGTCGGATGCCGACCGCCATGACCACCAGCGTCGCCGGAATGATGGTGCCGTCGGCAAGTTCCACCTGCTCGACCTTGCCGTTGCCGGTGATGGCCTGGGTGTTGGCCTTGGTGATGACCTTGATGCCTCGCTGCTCCACCGCACGCTGCAGCAGATAACCGGCGGCCGGATCGAGCTGACGCTCCATCAATGTCGGCATGACATGCAGCACGGTGACGTCCATGCCTTGCGCATTCAGCCCGGCTGCCGCCTCCAGGCCGAGCAGGCCGCCGCCGATGACCACGGCCTTGGCCCGTGACTGGGCGGCAAGCATCATCGCCCGGACGTCGTCCAGATCGCGATAGGTCAGCACGCCCGGCAGATTGTGGCCGGGTACCGGGATGATGAACGGCACAGAGCCGGTGGCGATGACGAGCTTGTCGTAGGGCTCGGTAACGCCATGATCGGACGTGATAGTCTTGGCCTCCCGGTCGATGGCAACGATCTTGTGGCCCTTGTAGAGGGTGATGTCGTTGGCGATGTACCAGCCGTCGCCGTGGATGATGATCTCCTCATAGGCCTTCTCGCCCGACAGAACGGGCGACAGCATGATGCGGTCGTAATTGACGCGCGGCTCGGCGTTGAAGATGGTGACCTGGTAGCGGCCGGGGGCCTTTTCCAGGAGATGCTCAAGCATGCGCCCAGGGGCCATGCCGTTGCCGATGATGACGAGTTTTTCGGTCATATTCCTGATCCGCTCCGGTCTCACTCAGCCGCGTAGGAAAGGGCTGGGGCTTCGGCAGATGCCGCACGCTCCATCCGCCGAATGCTGAACTGCATCCAGGCAAAGCAAGCGACGACGATGACAAAGAGCAGCATGAAGCAGCTCGACCAGACGCCCGTGAGGTCGTTGAGCGCGCCGAAGGCAATCGGCAGGACGAAACCGCCGAGCCCGCCGATCATGCCGACAACGCCGCCGACTGCGCCAACGCTGCCTGGATAGTAGGCCGGTATGTGCTTATAGACGGCAGCCTTGCCGAGGCTCATGAAGAAGCCGAGCACGCTTGCGACGGCGATGAAAGCCACCGGCCCGATGGCGAAGTGGAAGGCGATCGGCCCGGTAATGCCGTGCACGATATAATCCGTGGGCGGCAGCGACAGGATCAACGTGGCGACGGACGACACCGCGAAGGTCCAATAGAGCACGGTGCGAGCGCCGATCCGATCGGAAAGCACGCCGCCATAGGCGCGGAAGACACTCGCCGGGATCGAATAGGCTGCGCCGATCATGCCGGCGGTCGCGATGCCGAAGCCGTAGACGCCGATCAAGTAGCGCGGCAACCACAGCGACAGTGCCACGAACCCGCCAAAGGCGAAGAAGTAGTAGAAGGCGAAGCGCCAGACCTGCACGTTCTTCAGCGGCGCGAATTCCTCCCAGAACCTTCTCGCCGGTGCCGCCTTGCCGGCGCGGCGCTCACGAATGACCGGGTCGTCGCCCGTCGTGAACCAGAAAACGACGGCCATGAGGACCAGCGCGGCCGCCCAGATCAGCGCGACCAACTGCCATCCCCAGGACAGAAGCACGAACGGTGCCAGGAACTTGGTGACCGCGGCCCCGACATTGCCGACACCGAAAATGCCGAGCGCCGTGCCTTGCTTGCCGGCGGGGAAGAAGCGCGAGACATAGGCGACACCGACGGCGAAGGAGCCACCGGCCAGCCCGACGCCGAGCGCGGCGATTAGCATCTGCCCGTAGGTGTGCGCGAAAGCCAGCAGGAAGGTCGCGACCGCCGCAGCAAGCATGGTCGCCGTGTAGACCAGCCGTCCGCCAAAGCGGTCCGTCCAGATGCCGAGCAGCATACGTACGAGTGAGCCGGTGAGAATTGGTGTGCCGACGAGCAGGCCGAATTCCGTCTCGTTCAGCCCAAGCTCCGTCTTTATGCGGATACCGATGATTGAAAAGATCGTCCACACCGCGAAGCAGACGGTGAAGGCGATGGTGGACATCATGAGCGCCTGCCGGGAGGCATTGTCCTGGCTCGGCGCGGCTGGGAGATTTGCGGTCATTATCAGGCTCCGTTTTGCGGCGTGGGAGGCACCGCGCTTGTCTGGTCGTTCGCGGCTGTCAGCGGCGCGGCATCGGCGAACTGGTTGAAGCCGACCTTTGCGCGGTCGCTTCGAGACCCTTGCCGTCAGTCTTGGCGCCTGCGGGAAAGAGGAGGAGCGCAGCGGTGAACAGCGCCGCCGTCAGCGCGCTGCTGGCCAGAAAATCGCGGCGCGCGAAGTCCGCGAGGGACGCGCCAGTTCCGATCCGTTTCGTCATCGTCGTCTCCGGTTGGGCGCCGCTTGGGACCAGCGCCGTCGATTGCGTGTTCGGTCAAAACAAAAAAGCTGCCGGCCAGGCCGCCGCGTCCGTCTATCCGGGATCGCGTATTGACCTGAGCAGCAGCTTTGCTTGTGGCGCCCGCCATTGGACGCCGTGTCACTTGGCCCTTGCAGGCCTACATTCTGAGAAGCAGGAAGCGTGCCAATTCGACAGCGCTCTGAATTATCGAATGAAATCAATGTGAACCGCAGCCGCACGACTTTTGATCAAGCCCGGCAGCGGATCAAAGATTAGTCAGAATGCCTTGCACAGCAGCATAATATTTGTGCAATGCGGTATACTGCCCATTGCCGATGCAGATTGTTTTTCGGTCACGGCCTTACTCCGCTGCTTCGACGAAGCGGTGGCGTTCGTAGAGGAACTTCAGCACCGCCTCGCGGCAGCGCAGGAAGGTGCGGTCGGAAGAGAGTTCGACGCGGCGGCGCGGCCGGGCCAGCGGCACGGCAAGCACCTCTCCAATGGTCGCCGCCGGGCCGTTGGTCATCATGACGATACGGTCGGAGAGCAGCACCGCCTCGTCGACATCATGGGTGATCATGATCGTCGTCGAGCCGAGCCTGGAATGGATGTCCATCACCGCGTCCTGCAGATGGGCGCGCGTGAGCGCATCCAGTGCGCCGAACGGCTCGTCGAGCAGCAGGATCTTCGGCTCCATGGCCAGCGCCCGGGCAATGCCGACGCGCTGCTTCATGCCGCCGGAGATTTCCGCCGGGCGCTTGTCCTTGGCATGTGCCATCTGCACGAGATCGAGATTGCGCATGATCCAGTCATGCCGTTCGGCCCTGCTCTTCGAGCGACCGAAGACCTTCGACACGGCGAGGTTGATGTTTTCGTAGACGGTCAGCCACGGCAGCAGCGAGTGGTTCTGGAACACCACGGCGCGTTCGGGTCCGGGGCTGTCGACCTCCTTGTCCTCGAGGAGCACGGCGCCGGCGGACACCTTGGTCAGCCCGGCGATCAGGTTCAGCAGGGTCGACTTGCCGCAGCCGGAGTGGCCGATGATGGAGACGAATTCGCCCTTGTCTATGGTCAGCCGGATGTCCTTCAGCACTTCACTGACCTGATTGCCGCGGGCGAAGGATTTGTCGATATGGTCGAGTTTCAGATAGGCAGTCATCGCCCCTCTCCTCACTTTGCCGTTGCGCCGCGGGTGACGAAGGCGCCGACCGCCGCGACCAAACGGTCGAGGCAGAAGCCGGTGACGCCGATATAGGCGAGCGCGACGATGATGTCGGGCAGCCGCGACGAGTTCCACGCGTCCCAGATGAAGAAGCCGATGCCGACGCCGCCGGTCAGCATTTCGGCGGCGACGATGGCGAGCCAGGACAGGCCGATGCCGATCCTCAAGCCGGTGAAGATGTAGGGCGCGGCGGCCGGCACCATGATTTTCACGAAGAACTCGAACTGGTTGAGCCGCAGGATGCGCGAGACGTTGCGGTAATCCTCGGGGATGTTGCGCACGCCGACGGCGGTGTTGATGATGATCGGCCAGATCGAGGTGATGAAGATGACGAAGATCGCCGACGGGCTGGAATCGCGAAACGCGGCCAGAGACAGAGGCAGCCACGCCAGCGGCGGCACGGTACGCAGGATCTGGAACACCGGGTCGAGACCGCGCATCGCCCAGATCGACTGGCCGACCAGCGCGCCGAGCGCCACGCCGACGATCGCCGCCAGGCCGAAGCCGATGGCAACGCGCTGCAGCGAGATCAGCACGCGCCAGGCGAGCCCGATATCCTGCGGGCCATTGTCGAAGAACGGATGCGCGATCAAATCGTAGGCCTCGTTCCACACCTGACTCGGCGGCGGCAGGCTTGATGTCGGCGACGAGCAGGCGATCTGCCAGACGACCAACATGATGGCGATGACGATGGCCGGCGGCACCAGCGCCCTGGCCAACTTGCCAGCGATGGCGAGCAGATCGAAGCGGCGCCGCGCCTTGGCGGTGAAAGCGATCACCGCCGCAGGTTTCGCGGGGAACGCCTTCACCTTTGTGTCCTCGATAGTCTGGATCGACATGTCTGGGAAAAACTCCGTGGTCGGGATTTGCGACAAGCGGCGCGAGCGCCGCTTGCGTGCGGCAGCGGCGCAAGCGGCGCCGTTGCACTTGCGGTCGACAAACGGCGCACTGCGCCGTCTGCGGCGGTCAAGCCGAGGCCTTGATCTTCAGGCTGTCGAGATAGGCGGACGGGTTGGCCGGATCGAAGATCTTGCCGTCGAAGAAGGTCTCGACGCCTCGCGATGGCGACGCCGGGATGTCGGCTGCCGCGACGCCAAGGTCCTTGGCCGCCTCGCGCCACAGATCCTCGCGGTTGACCTGGTCGACCAGCACCTTGAGATCGGTGGTCGGCGCGAACTTGCCCCAGCGGATGTTCTCGGCGAGGAACCACGTATCGTGGCTCTTGAACGGATAGGAGACGCCGCCTTTCCAGAACTTCATGTAGAGATCGGTGCCGTTGGCGACGCGGCCGTTGCCGTAGTTGATGTCCCCCTTGAGGCGGCCGATGATATCGGCGACGGGCACGTTCATCCATTGCCGCTTGCCTATGATGGCGGCCATCTCGTCCTTGTTCTCGCTGACCTCGCACCATTGCTGGGCTTCCATCACGGCCATCAGGATCGCCTTGGTGGCGTTCGGGTACTTCTCGATGAATTCGGCGCGCAGGCCGAGCGCCTTTTCCGGGTGCCCCTTCCACAATTCGCCCGTCGTGGCAGCGGTGAAGCCGACGCCCTGGTGGACGAGTTGCTCGTTCCATGGCTCGCCGACACAGAACACGTCCATGTTGCCGACCTTCATGTTGGCCACCATCTGCGGCGGCGGCACGACGATGGTCGAGACGTCCTTGTCGGGATCGATGCCGCCGGCGGCGAGCCAGTAGCGCAGCCACAAATCATGCGTGCCGCCCGGGAAGGTCATGGCGGCCTTGATTTCTTTGCCGGCCGCCTTTTTGGCGGCGAAGGCGTCCTTCAGCTTCGAGGCATCGAGGCCGACACCGGTGCCGGCATATTCCTGGGCGACCGAAATGCCCTGGCAGTCGTAGTTGAGCCGCGCCACGATCGCCATCGGCATCGGCTGGTTGTTCTGCGTCACCTTGCCGGTGTGCATGAGATAAGGCAGCGGCGTCAGGATGTGAGCACCATCGATGCCATTGGCCGCGCCGCCAAGCATCAGATTGTCACGTGTCGCGCCCCAGGAGGCCTGTTTGAGCACCTCGACATCGGGCATGCCGAACTTGGCGAACAACCCTTTCTCCTTGGCGATCATCAGCGGAGCCGCATCGGTCAGCGCGATGAAGCCGAGTTTGGCGCCGGTGACTTCCGGAGCGGCCGTTGCGGCATAGGCGCCGGAGGGCAGCAGCGCACGCGCGGCCGCCAGGGTTGCCGCGGTGGCAGCACTTGCCATCAGGAAATTGCGGCGAGTCATACCCTCGAGAGGGGCTTCGGTCTTGATGCGTTTCGTCATCATCGTCTCCCGTTGGGCACTGCTTGGGATCAGCGCCGTTGATTGCGTGTTCGATCAAAACAAAAAAGCCGCCGGCCAGGCCGCGCGCGTCCGTCCATCCGGGATCGCGTGTTGACCTGAGCGGCAGCTTTGCCTGTAGCGCCCGCCATTGGACGCCTGTTCCGTGACCCCGAGAAGAGTCTGCTTATTGCAAAGCAGGAACCATGCCAGTTTTGGGATGGATAACAAACATCAATGGGATCAATGAGATGCCACAATCGTCGGCGCGCCGGCCCGCCGGGCGAGCAAGCCAAAGATTGTTCATTAGCGCTGGTGCGCGCACAACTTTTGTGCAATGCACAAGAGTGGCGCGGAAATGATCAGTCGTTCGTGTGAGCCGACTTCTGTCCGGCAATATAGGCGTCGATCTCAAGGGGATCGAAGATCTGGCCGTCGAAGAAACCGTCCGGGCCGAGCACCAGGCCGGCCCCAGTCGCACCGACCGCGGTTGCTGCTTTGAGCGCGCCCTCGACCTTCGAATTGGCGCCGGGAAGTGCTACGCCAAGCGGCTTCAGCGCCGAACGATAGAGGTCGGGCCGGTAGCAGTCACGGGCGATGGCGAGATTTTCCGGCGTGTGCGCCACATGCCCCCAGCGCACCATCTGCGTGTAGAACCACAGCGCATGACTCTTCCACGGAAAGTTCGCCGCCTTGTCGAAAGGCAGGAAGAAGTCGTCGATATCCAACTCCGCCCCGCCACCCAATTGCAGATGGCCGGTCAGGATCGGCATCTGCATCGCAGGCGGCAGGCCGAGGAAGCCGGCCTGCGCCATCACGGCGGCCAACTCGCCATGGTTGGCCGGATCCTGGCACCAGCGCGCCGAGTGATGCAGCGCGCGCAGCAGTGCTGCCAGTGCCTCGGGGTTCTCGTCCGCCCAGGCCTTGCGCACGCCGATCACCTTCTCCGGGCTGTTGCGCCATATCTGCGCCTTGACGGTGACGATATGGCCCGTGCCGGCAGCCACCGAGGCGCTGTTCCAGGGTTCGCCGACGCAATAGCCGTCGATCCGCCCAGCGGCCAGCGCGTCGGCCATGAAAGGCGGCGGCACGATGACGATCTCGATCTGCCGCTCTGGATCGATGCCGCAGGCGGCGAGCCAGTAGCGCAGTTCGTAATTGTGCCCGGAATGCGGATGCACAACCGCGAAGCGCAACGGGTCGTAACCGGCCACGGCACGCTCGCGGATGAGCGCGCCAAGTGCCGCACCGGCACGCGCCGGGTCGAGATCGGGTTCGGCGCCATGCGCCGCCATGCCGGCCCAGACGGCGTTGGAGATGGTGACGCAATTGCCGCCGAGCCCGAGCGAAAACGGCACGATGGTCTCCGAAGCGAGCGGCGTCAGCCCGAGATTGCAGGCGAGCGGCATCGGTCCCAGCATATGCGCAAGATGGAAGTGGCCGATGGCGATGCGGTCGCGGATGTTGGCCCAGGACGTCTCGCGATGCAGCGCAAGCTCGATGCCTTCGCGCGCGGCAAAGCCAAGCTCGCCGGCCGCGACCAGCACGGCGCTGTCGAAAAGCGGCATGAAGCCGGCGGTGATCTGGTGCTCGGCGCCCATGCTCATTCGTCCTCCGCCGGTCCCAGCAGCCCGGCGGCAGTCACCAGGCTCTGGGCGATGTCGCCGATCTTGCGGTTCTGGTTCATCGCCGTCTTGCGCAGCAGCGTGTAGGCCGCCTCTTCGGAGAGGCCACGCGACTTCATCAGGATGCCCTTGGCGCGATCGATCACCTTGCGGCTCTCGAGTTCGCCGCGAACTTCTTCCAGTTCGCGCGCCATGCGCGAAAAAGCGTTAAAGCGGCTCACCGCCATGTCGAGGATCGGCTTGACGCGCTCTTGCCGCAGCCCGTCGACGACATAGGCCGAAACGCCGGCATCGACGGCTGCCTCGATCGAGGCCTGGTCGGAACGGTCGACGAACATGGCGATCGGCCGCTTCACCGCGCGCGACAGCTGGAACATGTTCTCCAGCATGTCGCGGTTCGGATTTTCAAGATCGATGACGATGACGTCGGGCTCGATCTCGGCGATCCGCCGCGCAATGCCGGCCACGTCGTGGATGACGGTGACCCGCTCATGCCCGGCCTCACGCAGCCCCGCCTCGATGATCGCGGCGCGGATACGGTTTTCGTCGATCACCAGGACGGCGAGAGAAGTTCGGACCATGCCTGCATTGTGACCAAGCGAAGGAATTGTGCAATGCGGTATAACCGAACAATCCCTACATTCGCTGAAACCGGCGATTAATGCCGCACAGCTGAATTCAGCAGGCCCTATGACACCAACGCCGTCGATCACGCGCACGGGCGAAGCGCGAGCAGTTCCTTGGCCGTCGCAAGTCTCCTCGACACGGCCTTGCCGGAATCGGAACTGTTGGACGAAACGGCAGTCAGGAACCCGAGGATCGCCGCAAACGCCACGCGGACCGCCTCCACCTGATGCCTCCAACCCTGTATGCCGAACCAGGGAAATGAAAGGGGCTTCCGATACCTCTCAGTCGACCAGTTGCTCGACCATCGACTGAACGAGAACCCGCTTGGCAGGCCGACCGAGAAGTAAAGCAGAGGTGCTCAAGACCAAAAATCGGAATGCCTGCGGTTTTATGTCGTTCTTCGGTCTCAACAAAAGCTGTGACTAATCGGCCTACCGCGCCTTCGCTAATATCCGCATCAAATCGGCTTTTGTAGTAATCTCATCTTGAAAACCTCGGCCGAGAATCAGCCGGGTTGGCGGGCGGCTGGTTGTGGCGACACTCAACGCGCAGGTTCTGGATTTTTTCGACTGGTGGCTCGACGAGCTGCGAGGGGTCCGGGCGCGGCTTGCGCCCAAGCACAGGCAAGCCACCACCTGCGACTGGATCGTCAGCCTGGCCGATGACGGCATCCGCGCCCGCGAGGCCAATGCGCCGGAGTTCCAATCAATCCCGTTGGCGCTCAACGCCGCTTCGGACGAGGTCCTGGCGCTTCTCCAGGGCGGGCCTCGGCGCAAGCGGCCGACCTTCGATATCCGCATTGAGCCCGGGCTGTTCCTGACCCGGCAACTGGCGGCGCGGCGGCTGCCGCTTCGCCAGGCTCGGGACATGGCCGAGCTCGACCTCCTGGCCTCGACGCCGATCGATCCGGCGCAGGTGCATGTCGTCTTTGCCAGGCACGCCGAGCAGGACTGCTTCTACCATGTCGTCAAGGCGAAGACGCTTGCTGCGGTGCTCGAAGCGGTCCGCCGGGCTGGTGGATCGGTCCGCTGCCTATCGCTGTCGCAGCCGCACAGCGTGCTGCCGGCCGATCCGCTCAGCCTCGCCGCCGTCTGGCCGCCGAGCGCTGGCGACCGGAGCCGCAGAACTATAGGGATCGCGGCCTGTTCGATCCTGGCCGGAGCCATGCTGGTCACCTTTGCTCACGCGCATTGGCGCAGCTGGCAGGCGGGTGCCGAACTGGACGCGCAGATCGCCGATGCGCAGGTGCTGGCCAAGGCGGCACGCACCTCGCTGCAGAAGCGCCAGGCCGGCATCGAGCAGATCGAAAGAATCCGCCAGGAAAAGAAGACGACGGCGTCGTTGGTCCGCGTCTGGGCCGAGCTGACGCACCTGCTTCCCGACACGACCTGGCTGACCGATCTTTCGGCCAAGGGCGGCGACCTGACCATCACAGGCTTTTCGGCCTCCGCCGCCGAGCTGATCCAGCCGCTCGACGCCTCGCCGTTGTTTTCGGCGCCCGAATTCGCCTCGCCCGTGGTCAAGGTTCCCGGCCAGGAGGGCGAACACTTCACCATTACGGCAAAGATCGGAGCGCTCTGACGATGCTCTCCGCCATCCTCAACACCAGCCCGCTGGTTCGCCGCCTGATCGCGCTGGCCATCGCGGCGGTATCGGCTGGCGTCCTCGCCTGGGTGGTGTTCGCGGCGCTCGACAGTGTCGCCTCGGCACAGGCCGGGATCGAGGAGAAGCGCGAGCTCCTCGGCCAGTTGCAGAGCGTGGCGGCACTGGCCAAGCGCCTCGATAGCGCCGCCAGTCCGGCAGTGGCAGCAAATCCCGAATTTCTCACCGGCGGGAGCGAAGCGATCATTCGCGGCGGGCTGCAGACCCGCCTGAACGCGATCGCCGCCGCCAATGGCGTGAACGTGCTGTCGGCCGGCAATGCACCGGTGCTCAGCGAAGCCGGCGTCGATTTCATCGGGCTGCGGGCCAACCTTTCGGGGCCGCTCGAGGGCATTCACAACGCCGTTCTCGCCATCGAAACGTCGCTTCCGGTGCTGTTCATTCGCGAGGCCACCGTGCGCACGACCGATGTCGGACCGGCCGCCGGGCACAGCGGCGACCCCGAGATCTTTGCCGAGATCCTGTTTTACGGCCCGCTGCAAACGCAAGGCGCATCGGCAGCCAGTGGGGTCAAGCCATGACCCTGAAAGTCACCGGCCTGGCGATTGCGGCCATGATCGCGGGCCTCATCCTGGTCAATGTCGTGCTCTACGGCACGCCGGTGGACATCACGCCGGTCGCCTCCGGGAAAGGGCATGACGGCGCGTTGGCATCAGCGGCGGGATCGCTGCAGTTTCCTGAGGCCGGCGATTTCAGCGAGACGTTCCAGCGTCCGCTGTTCACACCGACGCGCCGGAAAATCGTGCCGCCGCCAGTCCCGCCGCAGCCGGTGGAAATCGCCGTCGCACCGGCCGAGCAGCCGGCTCCACGGCCCGAAGCCGCACCGGCCGTTACGCCATCGCTGCTGGGCATCAGCAGAAACGGCGGAGCGGCAAAGGCGCTGCTGCGCGTCGCGGGCAGCGATGCTGCTGTCTGGTATGGCAATGGCGAGACCGTCGATGGCTGGAAGGTGTCGGCGATCGACAAGGATCAGGCCGTGCTCGAGCGTGACGGCAAGGTGGCCCACATCCTGCTTTATCCGCCATGGGAGAACCTCCCGCCACCACCACCGCCCCCTCCGCCACCCCCGGTCCCGGAATTATGAGCGGCCGCACACCTCACGACGGCGCAAGCGCAGGCAACGAAAGCCCAAATAGCGGCTTTTCGCTGGTCGCCGTGCTGGTGTTCATGCTGATCGTCTCGGCAATAGTCGTGCCCTTCGCCGTGACGGCCAAAACGCGGCTGATGATCGCCAACAACGAGGTAGAACAGGAGCGCCTGTCGCTGCTTGCCGAGGGCCTGGGCAATCTTGTTGCGAGCGAATTGACCGGCGGCTCGGGGACAAAGACGTTTGCGCTGGATTCCACACCGGCGGCGTGCCGGTCGGGTGCGTTCAGCTTCGATGTGCGCGTCCAGGATCACGGCGGGCTGATCGATCTCAATGCCGCCGACGACAATTTGTTGGCGCTTGGTTTCGCGTCGCTTGGCTTCGAGCAGCAGGCGTCGCAAGCGCTGGCCGAGGCCGCGCTCCGGTTTCGTGACAACGCCAAGCTGTTTGCCGGCCAGCCCGGGCCAAGAAGCGCCGTCGGGCCGCCGCAAGACAAGCAGGCGCCGTTCGAATCGGTGTCCGAACTGCAGGAGTTCGCTGCCCTTGCGTCAGTGCCCCTGCAGGCCCTCCATGCCGCCTTCACGGTCAACTCGAAGCGCGGCACGATCAGCGCCGATCGTGCACCGAACCGTCTTCGCGCGGCCCTTGCCACTGGTTCCAGCGCCGCGCTTGTTCAGGCTGCCGAGGCATCGGCCTACACGGTCGACGTGGCCGTCAGACGCGACGGATCCGGCATCACGGGTCAGGCCGGGTTCATCATCGAGAAATCTCCGGTGAGCGACACGGCGTTCCGGCGCGTCTCGCGAAGCCCGGCGCGTGACGCCGGCACATTGCCGGCAGGCGCCGGCAGTGCCGGCTGCGAGGTGCTTTTCGGCACCGAGGCCGCACAGCTCCTGCAGGGGTGGAGCTCATGAACGCCCCCGCCCAGCCCCAGGGGACCGAAGCGTTTCTGGCCTTTCTCGAAGGCGAGAAGGTGCTGACTGCGCACGCGGCCCAGCGCGCATTGGGAGCATCGCGAACATCAGGACACCCATTCGATACGGTGATGACCGAACTCGGACTGATCGGCGAGCAGGAGCTTGCCAACAGCCTCAGCCGCTACCTCCAGGCACCGACGGTCGAGATTCCCGAACAGATCAGCCCCGAAATGCTGGCAAGCGTGCCGTTGGTCTACCTGCGTGCAAATGCGATCCTGCCGCTGCAAATGGATGCCGAGCGGCTGGTTGTCGCCGTCGCCGATCCCTTCTCGTCGGCAACCATCGACGCGCTTGCCTTTCACTATGAGCGGACACTGGCGCTGCGCATCTTGCCGAGGCGCACGATCACCGAATGCATCGATCGCATCGAGCAATCGGCTCTGGAGGCCGTTTCAAATGGCGGCGGTGGTGGCGAATTCCTGGATTTCGGTCCCGACGACCTCGAACGATTGAAGGATTTTGCCCGTGAGGCGCCGATCGTCCGCTTCGTCGCCGAGACCATCCACAAGGCTGTCGATGCAAGGGCCACCGACATCCATATCGAGCCGCTCGAGGATCACGTCCGCATCCGCTTCCGGCATGACGGCATGCTGTCGACCGTCGATACCGCATCGATTGCGATGCTGTCCGGCATCTCCACCCGCATCAAAATCCTGTCGCGCCTCAACATTGCCGAGCGGCGCCTGCCGCAGGATGGACGCATGCGCATCGCCGTGCGCGGCCGCGACGTCGACCTGCGCGTCTCGGTCATTCCGTCGATTCACGGCGAAGCCATCGTACTTCGAATTCTTGACCGTGCCGGCGTCGAATTGAAATTGGAGAAACTGGGTTTCGACGGTGTCGCGCAAGGCAAGATCCGCTCCATGTCGCAAGCCGCCAACGGCATCGTGCTGATCACCGGGCCGACCGGCAGCGGCAAGACGACGACACTCTATTCGATCCTCGCCGAGCGTTCGCGGCCGGACGTCAAGATCTTCACGGTCGAGGATCCGGTCGAATATCGCATGGCGGGCATCACCCAGTTGCAGGTCAATCCGGCGATCGACCTCGACTTTGCCGCCGCCCTGCGTTCGATCTTGCGGCAGGACCCCGACATCATCCTGCTCGGTGAAATTCGCGATCGCGAGACGGCGCAGGTCGCGGTCCAGGCGGCGCTCACCGGCCATCTGGTGTTCTCGACACTTCACACCAACAGTGCCGCGGGCGCGCTGACGCGGCTTCGCGACATGGGCATCGACGGCTATCTGCTCGGCGCGACGATCCGGGGCGTCATCGCACAGAGGCTGTTGCGCCGTGTCTGCCCGACCTGCCACGGCGCCGACCAAACCGGCCCGGCCTGCCGCACCTGCAACGGCTCCGGCTACAGCGGGCGCACAGTGACCTACGAAATGCTGCAGGTATCGCCGCGCATCGCCGAGCTTATTGACCGGGGCGCCGGCGAAATGGAGATCGGGAAAATTGCCGCCGAGGACGACCTCGTGCCGATGTCGGTCCACGCAACCGCCCTTGCCCGATCGCAGGTCACCACGATGGACGAAGTCCGGCGTGTCATCGATCTCGCGGGAGGGGGCTGATGCCGGCCTTCGCCTATCGCGCCTATCTCGTCGACGGCAGCACCGAGACCGGCATTCTCGATGCGTCGACCAAGCAAGATGCGGCGCGCAAACTGGCGCAGCAGGGCCGCCGTTCCTTTCACCTTGCGCCTGTGAGCGGCGACAAGCAGCAGCTTCGCCTGCCCGGGCGCAGCGCGCTGACGTTGACCCGCAAGGTCGATCTCGGCCGTCTGTTTTCCGAGCTTTCGGTGCTTCTGAATGCCGGGTTCACCGTCGACCGCGCCTTGCATGCGGTCATTTCGGGCGAGGCCAACGGTCAGCGGCGTCAACAGCTGCAATCGGTGCTCGATCTCACAACCGGCGGCCGGCCGATCGCCGAGGCCTTTGCCGGGCTGCCGGGTATCACCTCCGACGTTGCCGCCCTGCTCGCCAGCGGCGAGCGCAGCGGCAAGATGGCCTATATATGCCAGCGGCTGGCGGACACCTATGAGGCAACGGCCAAACGCCGTGCGGCAATTATCGAGGCTCTGGCCTATCCTGCCTTCCTGCTGCTGGTGATGAGCGGGGCGCTGGTCATTCTGGCGACGGTCCTGGTACCGGCGCTGGAACCGATTTTCGAAGGCTCATCTGCTCCCAAGCCGTTCACCATGACCATGCTTTCTGCATTCGGCACGGTGTTTCGCGACTATCCGTTCGTCTTCCCGCTGGCGGCGGTCCTCGGCCTGCTTACCTGGCTTTTTCTGTCCCGATCCACCGGTGCGAGAAAACGCCTCTCGCATTGGCTGTTGAAGATCCCGCTGATCGGCGCGCTGGTCAGGGATGCCGTGATCGCGCGCTATCTGGAAACGCTTGCGCTGCTGCTCGGCAATGGCGTGGCGATGACCGAGGCGCTCGGCCTGGCCGCCAATGTTTCCAGGCAGAGTTCGCTGGCGGCAAGCTTTGCGGCGATCGAAGAAACCGTCGCCAACGGCGCCCGCCTGCATGGCGCGATCGTCAAGGCAGGGATTTTCGACAATGCGACGATGTCGCTGGTCTCGCTCGGCGAAGAGGCGAATGCCCTTCCCGTGGTCCTGGATCGGGCCGCGAAAATGCTCCAGCTGACGCTGACGCGCCGGATCGACACTGTGCTGAAGCTGCTGACCCCGGCTTTGACGATTTCGCTCGGTTTCCTCGTCGGCAGCCTGGTCATTTCGGTGATGACCACGATCCTCAGCATCAACGACCTGGCGCTGCAATGACAGCTGCGTCGAGAGCCGGCGCGCCGGCACACGCAACCGCCGGATTTACTCTGGTCGAGATGCTGGTCGTGCTGGCGATCATGGCCCTCGTCGCGGCCATCGCTGCACCGGGGCTGGTCAGCAACTATCGCACCAGGAACCTGGAGACACTGGCCGGCGAGATCACCATGCGGCTGCGCCTGTCGCGCACATCGGCGATCGCCGCCGCCAGGCCCAGGCAGGTTCTCGTCGATCTCGGCACCCGCACCTTCCGGTTCGGCGAACAGAACACGCTCACGCTGCCGGACGATGTCAAAATGACCGTGACCACCGGCCAGGAGACCGTCATCGCCGACCGGCAGACAGTCCTGACCTTCCTTCCCGATGGCAGCGCTTCCGGCATGGACATCTCGCTGCTGCAAAAAGGGCGGACCGCGCGCATCGCGGTCAACTGGCTGACCGGGCTTTCAACCTGGCGCGCGCTGCCATGACGGCGCCATCGTCTCAACCGACCTCCGAAGACGGATTTTCGATCCTGGAGATGATCGTCGCCATGACCATCCTGGCGCTTGTGCTTGGCATCGCCAGCCAGTCGATCGTTCTGGCGAGCCGCAGCATCGCCGCGGCCAAGCGCCAGGTCGAAGCCGCCAGGACGGTGCGTGTGATGCTGGCCGACTACGAAGCCCGGACACAAACCACGGCGCCAAACGGCTGGACCCTGAAGACGTACACGATAGAAATGTCGAAGGCCAAGGTGACGGCTGTGCTCATAGAAAAGACGGGCGGAGCGTTTCCAGGCAGGCCGTTTCTAACCTTCGTGCCGGTGCAGGAGCCCGGTGCTCAATGAGCGGCCTGTTTTCCCGCGCTCACTCGAAAATCCGCGCCGTCTGCCGGCCGGAGCGCCGTTCAGGCATCCCCCTGCCCGACGCCAGATCATCAAGGGGACCATCGGCATCAGTCGAGGGATTTGCGCTGATCGACGTGTTGGTCGGGCTGGCCCTGATCGGCGTGATCACATCGCTGATGATGGTCTTCCTCGGCCAGGCTCGAACCATGCTGCGCATCGAAAAAGCAACGGAATTCCAGATGGAGGTCGATTCCGCATCGCGGTTTCTGGAAACGGCGATCAGCCATGCCGAGCCCTTGCCCTTGTCGAAGTCGTCGCCGGACCAGGTGCTTTATCTCGACGGCGATGGTTCCCGGATCGAGTTCAACGCCGTTCAGGCGATCGGCTTCAAATCCTCCGCGCTGCGCGAAATTGCAGTTTCGCTTGGCGGAAGTGCACTGGCCATTGTCCAGAAAACACGGCGCGGCAGCGGACCCGGCGCGTCGACGCAGAGCCAGCCGGTGCGGCTGCTCGGCGGTGTGAACGCCATAAGATTCGAATATCTCGACGGTTCGACGGCTGGTTCATCATGGTTGTCGAGCTGGAATGCGCCGCGGCGCCTGCCCGCCGCAGTGCGGTTCACCGTGTCGGTTCAGCGCGATGGTGCCGCCTTTTCGGCGAGCGGTTTTGCTCGCCTCGATCTGGCCAATGCCCGGCAGCTGCCGGGCATGAACGAAACACAGCGCCCCGAAACACAGCGCCGACCATAGAGAAGAAAAATCAGTTGCTGATGTCCTGGTCTTCGCCGGTTCCATCGGGCTTGCCGTCTTTTCCAAGGCTGCGGATGACCACGCCGCTCGCATCGGCCTTCACTTCGTAGGAATAAGGCCTCCCCCACGGATCCTTGAGACCGGTCGTCCCCTTGAGGTAAGGGCCGTTCCAACGCGCTTCGCCTGTGGGCGCCGCAACCAGGGCCGAGAGCCCCTCCTCCGCGGTCGGATACTTCGCATTGTCGACATAGTAGAGTTCAAGCGCGCTTTCGATGTTGCGGACTTGCGCCTTGGCCGCGTTGGTTCTTGCCGAGCCGAGATAGCGCAGCACCTGAGGTGCTGCGAGCGTGGCGATCAGCGCGATGATGGCGAGCACGACCAGAAGCTCGACCAGGGTGAAGCCGCTTTCGCGATCGTCGCGTTCTCGGCGGGATTTTTCAGAGGTAAAGCGTGGAGTGATCATCAGAGCAGTCCCATGTCCAAACCTGCAAGTTGCTCCAGTGCCCAGCTGCAGCCGAGGCCGATGGCGATGAACGGGCCGAAGGCGACACGGGCTTTGGCCGCCGCCGGCCCTGTCGCGATCACCAGCCCGCCGACGAACAGCAAAGCGCTGGCGCTGGCGACGAACAGCAGCACCGGCAACAGCCGTGGGCTGATCCAGCATGCAGCGGCGGCCAGCATCTTGACGTCGCCGAGGCCGAGGCCAATCCGGCCGGTCATCAGGAAATGGCCGCGCCGGATCAACCAGGCAGCGGCAAAGGTCAAGGCGGCGAACAGCAGGCGCGCCGGCAGGCCATCCGCCTGCGTCGCCATCTGATAGACAAGGCCGATGCCGGCCAGGGCCAGGTTGAACCCATCCGGGATGATCTGCCGGCGGAAATCGGCGATCGAAATAGCGCAGAGAATAGCGGCCAGAGCGATCGTGGCAGCCAGCACGAGGGATGAGTGCATCGTCAATACGCCAGCCTCTTCAGGTCCTCTTGCAGCTTGGTGCCGCCGCGTCGCTTCTGGATCGGCGTCTGCAAGCTGATCTTGCCGCGGAATTCGTCCGTCACCTCGCGCGCTTCGTTGATGTCGCGCACGACATGCGGCCTGATGAAGATGATCAGTTCGGTGCGTCCGATGCTGTCCGTCTTTTGCTTGAACGCGTTGCCGATGATCGGGATATCGCCGAGGATAGGCACTTGCGTGCGGTCGACATTATTACGCGACTGGATCAGGCCGCCCAGCGCCAGGCTCTCGCCGTCATTGACCAGGACGCGGGTCTGAATCTTGCGCTGCTGGATGGTCGGCGAATCGATGCCGGAGCTGGTCGTCCTTGTGACGTTGCTGACCTCCTGCTGGATGTCGAGCATGACCCTGCCGGCATTGTTGATGCGTGGCGTCACCGTCAGTATGACACCGGTGTCCTTCATCTCGACCGAGACGACCGGCGAGCTGCCGAGCGTCTGGTCCACCACTTGCCTTGTCGCGATCGGCACCTGGTCGCCGACCTGCAAGATCGCCTTCTGGTTGTTCAGCGCCATGATGGTCGGCGCCGAGATGACATTGACGTCGGTGATGCTGGAAAGTGCATTCAGCGTCACCTGGATGTTGTCGGTGGCGTAGCTCCAGTTGAAGCCGGGCAGTGCCGCAGCGGCAACGCCCTTTGCCACGTCGGTCACCGAGATGTTCATGCCGCCATTCTCGAAGAACCAGCGCAGTCCGTATTTCAAATCGTCGTTGAGCGTCACTTCGGCGATGACAGCCTCCAGCATGACTTGCGTCGGCAGCACGTCGACCTTGGCCAGTATCTGCTCGATGCGTTCGTAGTCGCGCGCTGTGGTCTGGATCAGCAGCGCATTGTTTTCGACATCGGCGACGACCGTGGCGTGGGCCGGCGCCTGTCCATCCTGCATCGGCATCGAAGGCGACGGCCCGGTCAGTGGCACCGGCGTGACGCCATCCGATTGCATGGCGATCGGCGTCTGGTCGGGCGACACATTCGAGCCGCCTGTATCTCCCTCGGTCTTGACCGTGGTGCCAAGCACGGAGCTCAACACCGCAGCCAGTTCCTTGGCCGGGCGGTTCTGGATCTGGTAGACGAAAAGCTGATCTTCGTTGGTCTCGGCCAGCCTATCGAGCTTGTTGATCCAGGTCGCGGCACGGGCGAGATAGGCCGGGCGCGACGTGATCACCAGCACCGAATTCAGCCTGTCGTTGGGGATAAACTGGATGAGCTTGGCGCCGGGCCCTTCCTTGGTGCCGAAGATGGAATCGAGTTCGGCGGCAACCGCCTCCGGCTTGGAGGTCTTGAGCGGATGCAGCGCCACCGACATGCCGCGCATCCAGTCGACGTCGAACACCGAGACCGCTTCTCTGATAGCATTGAGGTCGCTGTCGTTGCCGGCGACCGTGATCAGGTTGCGAACGGAATCGACCCGCAGCACCGACCCCTGTCGGGTGATCGGTTCGAGAATGGTCTTCATCTCGTCGGCGGCGATGAACTGCAGCTGCAGCACCTGCACCTTGACGCCGGGGCCGGACGGCGAAACCGAAGGCACACTGACCGGCGGTGTGCTGGACATGATCTCGGAAAGCGGCACGATCTGATAGGTGCCGGCGCGGTTGGTGATGCCGGCGGAATTCACCGCGAGCGCCGATTGCAGGATATCGACCAGCGCGTCCTTCGACACCGGCTGCGAGGTCTGCAAGGTCACCGTGCCCTGCACGCGCGGATCGACGATGTAGTTGAGGTGCAGCGCATCGCCCAGAACCGCTTTGGCCGCCTCGGTGATCGGCGCATTGATCAGGTTGAGCTCGAACTGGCCCGAACCGTCTGTCGTCACCTTGGTGACGGGCGCGCCGGAGGAGACGAACTGGCCCGAGCCCTGATATTGCGTGCCGTTGAAGCGCTGCGCCTGGCCGGCGGCCGAGGTGATGGCGCCGGGACCGGTGTAGCCCGCCCGCAACGGCGAGTTCCTGGCATGCAGGCTGTCGATGGTCTCGGTGAAGAAGTCCTTGCCCGGCGCGGAGGTGCAGCCGGCAACCGCCAGCAACGTGCACAACACGACGCGATGACTCGGCTTGATCGACATCCACCCGATTCCCCTGGGTTTTTAGTCTACGGCCTTTGCAAGCCGATGTCGGGAATGATGTGGGTGTTTGGGGTCTATCCACAGGGTTGGGGGTGGAGGGCGGCAACCTGCCGGGTCAGGGTAAGGCCTGAGATCTGGATATCAACAAGGGAAGCCTGCTACTTGAGCAGGGCAGCCAAGACTGCGGTGGGCTACAGAGATGGCCGCCGAGCAGGCCCTTGCCGCATCGGCGGCCGGGCGAAGATAGCAAAAAGTGCACTGTCACCGTAATTGCACACGGTCGGTCTATCGACTACAGCTCCAAAAGCAAATGCCGACACATGGAATGTCAGTCGTCGTGTTGTTGCTTATTCCATTTCCCGTTGGCAAACTCAGCAAGCCATCCAGGTTTTAGCTCTCCAATAAGTTGTATATTTTCTTGGCGGTCAATTATGTGATTCAATCCAACCACCTCGAAGTCTGACAGATCATGAGGGTGATCGTACTGTCCACATGTAAGTTGCCACCCGCCATCTGAATGGCGGATTACCAGAGCCACTGGCCTTTCATCTCGAAAAACGTGGCCGCAGACCAGAGCTTGAACCTCCATTACTCACCCCTGTACCTTGTTGGCGACCATTCTGTTCCAAGATCTTTTGCGCCTTTTGAGCCGTTACATGGTTGGCAGGCTGGATCCAAATTGTCCAGAGATGTCGGGCCCCCTTTAGAATATGCTTTAATGTGATCCGCCTGAATCTTATCAGGAGCCGTCGCTTTCCCACAATACGCGCAAGTGATCGTTCCGTCTGGATTGCGCCCTTTGCTCAGTACCTGATCTCTAAGTGCTCCCCTGGCACTTCGTGGCCCTCGGATTTCAGGGGCAATTTTGGCCGGCACAGCCTCTTCGGCTACCGGCGCGTTCATCTTCATCCCGACAGCGTCTTGAGCATAGTATCCCGGTCCCGCGAAATCTCCCGGTGCCGCGCAAGCGCCACCGCAGATAGGTGCGGCAGTAGGACCGAGCTTGCCAGCTGTAACCGGCTCGAAGTCAAAGCCTACGAAATCATCTTCCGCGATGTGATCGCCAACAGCCGTTTTGTTTTTGCCTTTGAAGCCCAGATTCGCTAGATCTTTGTTGCTGTCTGCCGAAGCTTGGGGGCCCTTGTCGCTAGCAGTGCCCGTGCCGCTGTTGGTGCCGCCGCCTTCTCTGCCAGCGTTAGCCAACCCAGCGGCGCTGTCGTCGGATGACCGCAGCGAATGGCCATTGCTGTCCGCCTTGTGGACCGGATCATTCTGGGCATAAGCATACCGGTTCGTGCCGACACCTGCCTTGGTCGGATCCCAATCATCCGGCGAAATAAACCTCCCCAGCACCGGGTCCATGTACCGTGCATTGAGATACAGCAGGCCGGTCTCGGGATCGAAGCGTTCGCCGATGTAGTTCTTCTGCGTCTGGAAGCCGGTGTTGAGGCTTTCGCCATAGGTGGCGTAGCTGGTCTGTTCGACGATGGCGCCTGTCATGTCGGTGACCTGGCGCACCGAGGCCAGATGCTCGCGGTGCAGGAAGTATTTGGTCGTGCCGACGACCTTGATGTCGGGATGCGGGTAGCGCGTGTAGGTCTCCGCGCCCGGTGTCTTCGGATCGATCTCGACATTGGCGTCGGGATAGAGCGTCGTGGCGAAGCTCGAGGACTTCCTGGCGCGCGCTCCGTCCGGCCCGTAGGCGAGGTTGACGGTGTTGGAGGCGCGCGTGACCGTTTTCAGCCGGTTGGCCTCGTCCCAGACCAGCGTGCGGCTGCCGTCGGAGGTCAAATTGCCATTGGCATCATAGGCCATCGCATTGGCGCCGACCGAGATTGGCGCATGCGGACGTGGTGCGCTTGCCGCAGGCCATCCGGATCGGCCGGTGTCAGGATCAGGTGCACATGGTTCGGCATCAGGGCCAGATGCCGACATCGGCGGCGCGGCAATGCTCGACCAGCAGGTTCTTGTAGGGCGCATAGTCACCAGGCGCGAAAAACACTTTGGCGCGCCGGTTGCCACGCCGCGTCACGTGGTGCGGCAGACCGGGAACGACAATACAGGCAAGGCGAGCCATGCTGGCCGTCTACACGCAATGCAGGTCGGACGAACATGAATAAAGTGCACCGTCACCGTAATTCGCATCGATGGTCAGGCGAATATGGTGAAAGGTGCACCGTCACCGTAATTTTAAAACGACATAGATGAAATCATCGTCTTCGCTTCGGTCAATTCTTTATTTATACGGCCTGCGTCCTCGCTCGAAGCGACGTATGTTACAAAGACAACGTCTTTCCCATTTGATAAATACCACGCTGACAAGGTTTCATCTTCGGTTTTCGAAGCTAATCCGACGCACATTATGTTATTGTTTTTTGCGGATGAGATATCTTTACTATCAATTGAGTTATTTTGGCAAAACTCAATCATAAAAGATCTGAGGTCGTTGAAATTCACATTCGGATTTTTCCCGCTATGATATGTCGCGATAGAGAATTGAACAGCCCCGACACCTGACGCTTTAGCCAAGGTAGGTGGTGACCCCGCGGGAAGGTTGTCAGTTATGTCTTCCCATCCTGTAGGCATGTCGAAGGTGACACCGTAGAATTGTACTATCATTGCGGTTTCATTGAGTCCGATGAGTTTTCTGGTTTTTCAGACTTTTCTTGGTTAGTATTATCTTTCAATTTTCCTGTATGTGGATCGTAGTCAAGTTTATATGTATCATCGCGCCATTTATTCTTTTGATCAGCTCTGAATGTCCTAGCGCCAGTTGGTGTCGCGGGCTTGAAGTCCCCGTAGGCGAAGCCTGGAGGCCAAGATGAATTGGGGTACGCAGAGGGGTGTTTGCCGTCAACTACCTTGACGTCTTGTCCGGGCACGCCCGACTTCTTGAATTCGAACTTGGTATCTGGGTACTGTTGTCTCAGCTGATCCGGTAACATCCCTGGCTTATTTGAATGCAGCGTACTCCCTCTGCTGGCGGCAGCGCTAGTGGCGGCGCGCCCTTTCGGTGGGCTCGTTGGGGCTGCTTTAGTAGGTTCAACCTTCTGGACTTTATTCGGGGTCTTGGAGTACGGATTCGTCTGACCAAGCGCTTGAAACGCGTTTTCGCGAACCGCATCAGAATTACGGTGACAGTGCACCATTTTCGTTTCGCCGCCTGCCTCGCTTTCCCGATTTCACGGCCCTTCCGGTTTGCCCGGCAACCCGGTCCAGAAATGCGTCGCTGCCCACCGGCCGGCCGATGCTCGGCTTTGCGCAGGGCATCGAAAGCCGCGACATCCGTCTCGATCAGATCGAACAGTCCGGCCGACGAGGGCAGCCGGTCTTTCATCGGCCCCAGATCCGTAACGCCATTGGCTTCATCCGTCAGATGCGCCCGAGCGCTTGACCAGGGCCAATCCGCCGCCTGGCTCACCAGCCCCGCGCGTACCGGGTTCAGCCCGACATAGCGCACTGCCGACAACAGGTGATCCTCGTCCATGGCGACGGCGCCGAAGCGACCCTGCCAGAAATGCCTGGTTTTCTTCCGTCGCGCGTGGATGGTGCCGGCATAGGCGCGATGCACCTTGGCAAGCGCGCGCCGCAAGCCATCGGGGTCGGCCGGTGTCAGGATCAGGTGCACGTGGTTCGGCATCAGGGCCAGATGCCGACATCGGCGGCGCGGCAATGCTCGACTAGGAGGGCCTTGTAGAGCGCGTAGTCACCAAGCGTGAAAAACACCTTGGCGCGCCCGTTGCCGCGCTGGGTTACGTGGTGCGGCAGACTGGGCACGACAATGCGGGCGAGGCGAGCCATGGGAGCAATCTACACGCAATGAAGGTCGAACGAATATGAATAAAGTGCACTGTCACCGTAATTCCTTGCCGCATCGGCGGACGGGCGAAGATGGCAAAAAGTGCACTGTAATTCGAAATCAATCCGATATTGCAACGATGCTTCTCTTCTCTGATAAAGCGGAACTCCCGAGCGATGTCATTTTTTCTAAGAAATCCAGTAACCTGGAAGAGTTAGTGTTGTTTTTTAGTATGAAAATTTCTTGCATAAATATCGGTATTGAAGAAAGAGGTATCTCCTCATCCTCATAGTAATCATGGAATCTAACAACCTCGCCCAACCCAAGAGATTTGGCGGCCACCAACAATTCATGATGAAGCTCGACATCTAGTGGGACTGATTTTTTTGGGGCGCCACTTGCATCAAGGATTGAGAAATCTAGCGACATTAGACTCTATGGCCTCCCTGGAAAGGCTGTTACCAATTCACCCTTTGGATTGGTAACAACAGACATTACCGACGTCGGTTGTCCTGTTGACCTGTCAACACCAATATCCCTATTCACGTCAAGGGTGCGAACAAAGTTTCCATTTGGCTGCACGGTCGCCTTTTGCTGCGTCGCCAAATCTATTAATGACTCTACATCCTCACCGTTGCTAAACTTACTTTTATCCGCATACTTCGATATGCTGTTAATTGTATGACGATCTACGGTATGCTTCAAACCTTTTGCAGTAATTTTTATTGATGGATTCAATAATAGAGGGGTTTCTTTTACGACTGCTTTTAGTCCATTTTCAACTAACGCTGCCCCTATTTTCTCCTCGGGTAGCGCCACACTCAGCGCAAGGCCCGCCACGCCTAGCCCAATTTTTCCCTTATCTTTTTCTTTTACTCCCTCGTATATCGATTGCAAGTCTCCGACCGGAGTAGCCGATACAATCGCTTTTCCTGTATTAACGGCGGCATCAACGCCCGCATGTCCAGATATGTCGGCCTGATTGCCGATGTAACCTCTGGCGGCAACAGCTCCAGGGCCTCCGCTGAAAATACCCCCTCCGCCAAATAGGCTTTCCCATCCGTGGCCATTCCGATCGCTTTTGTTGACCGGGTCATTCTGAGAATAGGCATACCGGTTGGTGCCAACACCTTCCTTGGTCGGATCCCAATCATCCGGCGAAATAAACCGCCCCAGCACCGGATCCATGTAGCGTGCATTGA
>NZ_JAMYMV010000044.1:0-57837 GCF_040318715.1 Mesorhizobium sp. M1050
GCGGATTTTACGCTACGCGGACTTGTGGCCGAACTGGCCGAGCGCGGCCTTGCGGTCGACTACCGCTCGGTGTGGGAGTTCGTCCACGCCGAGAAGCTCAGTCACAAAAAAAGACGCTGATCGCGGCTGAGCAGGATCGCCCGGATGTGGCGCGCCGGCGGGCACAGTGGACCAAGTATCAGGACCGTATCGATCCTTCCCGCCTGGTGTTCATCGACGAGACATGGACCAAAACCAACATGGCGCCGCTCAGGGGATGGGCGCCGCGCGGCGAGAGGATCAAAGCCAAGGTGCCACACGGCCATTGGAAGACAATGACCTTCCTGGCGGCGTTGCGCCATGACCGTGTCGATGCACCATGGCTCATCGACGGACCGATCAACGGCGAGCGTTTCCAGCTCTACGTCGACAAGGTTCTCGTCCCCACCCTCAAGCCAGGCGACATCGTCGTCATGGACAATCTCGGCTCACACAAGGGCAAGGCCGTGCGCCGCGCCATTCGCTCAGCCGGCGCCAGGCTGTTCTTGCTGCCGAAATACTCGCCCGACCTCAATCCTATCGAGAAGCTCTTCGCCAAGCTCAAGCACTGGCTGCGCAAGGCTGCCAAGCGAACAGTCGAAACCGTCTGTGACGCCATCGGCCAAATCCTCGGCGAGGTCACGTCAACCGAATGCCGAAATTACTTCACCGAGGCTGGCTATGCCCAACCTAAATTCATCCCGCTCTAATGTGCCTGAAGCGAAAACCGAGATTCGCGACGCAATTCGCTTTCACATCGAAGGCTTGCGAGCCGATGGGCTGGATGTGCCTAACGGTGTCAGCCTCGCTGAGTACGTAGAGGCGTAGAAGGCAGACCACATAGCCCAATCAATCCAGATTGGACCTGATCCCCGCCCTACCCCGCCGGCAACACTTGCAGCGTCTGCTCGTCAAATAACGGCTCGTCCTGGCCTATACGCACGAACAGCACTTTTCGCCCCTCACCCGCTGGCACCTCGAAATACTGGATGCCGTCCGGCACTTCGCCCCAGTCTCCGCACGGCGGTTCCGGAACCTCGTTGGGGTCGGCTACCGCTTTCAGCTCTCTCGCATAGTCGGCGTCGGGGCTGAATGTGTAGCGTTTGACGCCGGCGGGCACCGTGCCCTCGGTGTAAGGCGCCAGCACGCAGCGCGCACTGACAACCTTGTCGGTCTTTTCCAGGAAAAGGCGCCGCAAGGCGGCCTCGGCGGTTTCACCTGATATGATATCGAAGACCTCGACGAGAGGGTCTGCCGCGCCGCCATCGCTGTATTTGATTGCAAGCGCGTTGCCGGCGAATTCGAAGTGGATTTGGCGGAAGCCGAAGTCGCAGCGCTGCGCCCAGGCGGCGAGCCCGACAGTCTTGTCGGCCAGTTTTTCCCAGACGCACTTGTCGATGGGCGGGCGTGACGGCGCCGGCTCGTCCGCCACGGCGGGTATCGTCGCGGATGCAAGCAGGGCGGAGGTCAAGCTGATCGATCTGATGGCGCTATTCATCGCTGCATCCTGTCAATGTGAAGGCATCCCACGCTGAGCCATCGGGGTTGGCGTTGGCGAATTCGGCCCATTCGGTAAAAGCCACGCCGAAATCCGGCAAGAGCAGCCCTTTCGGCGCCGGTGTCGCTTCGCGCGAATTCAACTGCTCGGCGCCGCCGCCGGTCAAGGCGTAGACCTGGCCATCCCATATCCTGCACAGCCCGCTGCCGTCCTGCAGGCCCGCTTCGCGATCGTCGTCGGTGCAGGTGTGGCGGATGGTGCCGAGCGGAAACGAATTCTTGCCGTTGGTCCAGGTGATGTCGGCCGGCAGGCTTGTCACGGTATTGGGCACGGTCAGCGAAAGCACTTCGGCCGTCAGCGCCGCAGGTTCATTGTCGAGCGGCCGAAATTGCATGACGGCGCCCGAGCGCGGTTCCCGATAGGTGGCGTGGCTCAGCAGACAGTCCTTGGCGTTAGCCGCCTGCATCGGGCCAAGCGGGCCCAGAAAAACGAAGGCCAGTGTGCGGGTGATCATCAGATGTCTCTGGGAAAGCGTTGCCTGAGTACTGGCCCGCACAGTCGCATCATCCGGGCAAAAGCATAAGCGAAATCCGGAACGGCTGCGTTTATCCGCTCCTGGACGAAACATATCCCTTGGTCCCCAACAGTCTGTATGGTCGAGCGCATCAGCGATGGAGAAAAACCGGTGATGCAGCGTTTGGTGATGACGATGGCGATGTCCGCATTCGCAGGCGGCACGGCACTGGCCGCGGCGCCCTATGTCGGGACATGGTCGAGCGACAGGTTGAACTGCCACGCGGCCGCCGACGTCCAGCGCAAGACCGTCTTCACCGTGGAACAGACCGCGCTGTCGCTTCCCGAATTCGGCTGCGAGCACGCGACATTTCGCAAAAGCCCGACGGGCTGGGTGGTGCAGGCAAGCCAATGCTACGGCTCTGATCCGTCGCTCGAGGAGCCGTTCACGCGTATCATTCATATCGTGAGACATGGCGCCACGCTGCGGTTCACCTGGCCTGGCTTCGACAGCGGCCTCCTCGTCCGCTGCTGACGGCATCCCGGCGCCTCAGAACAGCCCGACCAGAAAGGCGGCGCCGCCGAGCAAGCCGGCAGAACAGACCCACAGCAACCAGAGCCCGCGCACCCGGCATTCGAGCACCGCCGAGCCGGGATTGGCAGGGTCATAGTGCACGTCGACCTTGCTGCCCTCGACATACTGCCGCGCCTGACCGCCGACGAGGCCGGGCAGCGAAGCCGTCACGGTGGCGCCAAAGATCACGCGATCGGCGCTGTAGCGCTGACCGGAGACGCCATAGGAGTAAACGATACGGGATGTGAAGACGGTCCGCCGGCGTCGATAGCCTTCATGGGTTCGCAGCGCCTGCAGGCCTGAGGTGTCGATGCGGCCGGCGGCGACCGGCCATTTTGCCGCCTGCTCGGCCATCGATTTCTGGGCGAAGCCCATGCGCAGGGCAAACAGGCCCATGAACAGCAGCAGCGCACCTGCGCCGAGGTTCTGCGGCTTGGGCAAATGCGGGCCGATCGCCTCCAGGACACCACCGACGGAAAACACCAGCGCCACCGCGCCGATCACCAGCCCCGCCGAAAGCTGGACCATGAACTTGAAGGCGCCTTCCGGCATGGTGCGCTCGATGACGGCTTTGCCCGGAGCCGCCGGATCATAGAACACTGTCACCTGAGCGCCCTTGGGAAACCGCGCAAGCGTCTCCGTGACTTCGAAATTTCCAAGATTCTCCTGCACGCTGTAGCGCGAACTTTGAAATGTCTTGCCGCCAACCTTGTACTCGAAGGTGATGGCCGGGAAATTGCGCATCTCGGTGGAATCGCTGCTATCCGAGCCGCTGCCAGAGCTGCGGACCTCGCGTGCCTCGACGCGCGAGGAGATGATCTTTCCCGGCGCCGGTAGCCAGCGGCTGAGCGCCTGCACCTCGCGCCATTTCAAGAAGGTGATGAGCGACAACATGCCGGCGACCGCGCAGGCAAAGCCGACAAGCAGAATCTTGAGCTCCAACTCGTCTCCCCCAGGAGTGCAGGAACCTGCACATAGACAGCAACGCGGCAGCAATGTCTTGTCTATTCGCGAAACCTCCCCTCGGAATTGGAAACGACTGTCTTCCGTTGATCTGGATCAACGCACATTCACCGCGTGTGCTGTCTTCTCGATATCAATCGAAGGGAGAACCAACGTGTCGACTTACGACCTCATGATTGCCGCTGCGGTCTTGACCTATTTCGGATCATTCTCCGCAGTCCTGGCCTATGTCACCTTCGATGAATCGCATCGCCGGCCACGCTGATAGGATGGGCATATGCGGCGACTGCTCATCGCGGACAGGCACCGGCGTTCAGTGGCCGTAGCAGCGCAAACAGCAACAGTCTGCGGCGCGTCACGATGGCCTCACGGCCAGGAAATTGTTCCATTCTTCGCCATCGCAGCCGCCTCGATCCCGGTCGCATCATCGCGGGTCCAACAGAGCGGAGGATGCCGGGCCTGATGGATTGCGTCAGTCGGCTTCTGCGACGGAGATTCGACCTCCGGCCCAGGCGCGCCATTGCCGCTCGTCGCCGTGGAAAACGTTGAGATCGATGCGGCCGGTGACGCCATGCGACAGGCCGGAGCCGGAATACTGCCAGAACAGCCATTTGCGGTCGGGGTAGACCTTTGAGGGGTGCCGCGCCACCGCCCGCAACCAAAACGGATAATCGAGAAAGGCGCCGCGCAGATTGTCGCGATAGAAATCAGGCGCGGTGTAGATGATGGGCCGCTGGCCGTAATAGCGCTCCAGCCTGTCCATGAACACCTGCATCTTCTCCAGCACCTTTTCGCGCGAAGGCCGTCGCTTGCAGCTGGACTCGCCGTTCCACTCGACGTCGATCACCGGCGGCAGCGCGCCTTCGACCCTGGGCACGTTCCGGATGAACCAGTCGGCCTGCTCGCCCGCCGTGCGGCACCAGTAGAAGAAGTGATAGGCGCCGCGCTTCAGGCCGGCCGCGTCGGCATTGCGCCAGTTCCTATTGAACATCGGATCGAGATGGTCGCCGCCGTCGGTCGCCTTGATGTAGGCGAAGTTGGCGCCCTGGGCGCGTAGCTTTTCCCAGTTGACGTTGCCTTGCCAGCGCGAGACATCGACGCCGTGCACGGCAAGGTGGCGGGGCGAAGCCTTGCCGAAATTGATCGGCTTGGCGTCGCGAAAACCATAGCGCGTGACGGGCCCGGCAAGCATCGGCGGTGCTGCGCGGCTCAGCAGCCTCGGCGGTGATACCAGGGCCGCCGGCTCGACCATCGGCTCGACGCTCTCCGACGGGTCAGGGGCTGAAAGTGCCACCGTCTCTTCTTCGGCCAGGCCGAAAGGCCGGGGGCTCGCGTCTACCGGCGCCGTTTCCGCCCGTGGCGCGCGCCTGGCCGCTGACGCAGGCACTGCCGCGATGGGTGCCGGCGGCCGCACCACCGAGCTGGTTGTTTCGCTCGACGGTTTCTGCAAATCAAGGGCATCGACGCCGGTCGTCGACGTGCAGCCGGCAAGGCATAGCGATGCGATCAAGAAACTGATGGCGCCCGGAATCCGCATCTGGACCTGTACTCAAAACACAACAGACCGAGGGCGAAATGACAGCCAACGGACAAACCGGACCAGTTATGAATGAGAAATTACCAATAAAGTTTGAATCAATTTTTTTCACGTAGGCCAAACAGCGAAATCTGGCTCTCCGCGCAAGGGATCGGCCACTCTTGTGGGGTCGGCAAAGCCGCTACGGCTTCCTGAAAACGCCGATCATCGGCCCCAGATTCCAGTAGTCGTCATTGCGGCCGATGGCCGGCGCGAAGAGGCTTGATATCGTGCCGTCGAGGAACAGCGCATTGTCGCAGCCGAGCGCGTCGCGGAAAAGACGGGCGAAGGCATGGAAGGTCACCGTGCCGTTCGAAATCGCGAAGACGACGACGCCATCCCTACGCACGCCGACACCATCGCGGGTTTTTCGCGAGGTGCCGTCGGCCTGGAATTTAGGGTGCAGCTTGCCGTCGATCACCAGCATCGGCCCGGATTGCGTCGCATAGTCGACGGGCGGACGCCTTTTCACAAAATCCTTGGTTGCGCGGACCGCCGCCTTGCCGTCGCGCATGTAGAAAATGCCGTTCGGCTGCAGCGAAAAATTGCCGGTTCCCGACCCGGTCTTCACAGAAGCCATTTCCTGGCCCTGCTCGACATAAAGACCGACCGGCGCGAGGTTCGGATGATACATGCCGGCATTGATGCCAAACAGCATCGTGCGCCCGACCGCCTGCTGCGAGGCACTGAGATTGTGCAGCGACTGAAACGGCTTGCCCGCCGGGTCCTTCCAGAACAATTCGACCTGATATCGTTTCGGATCGACCTCGCACACGAGATAGCTGGTCGCCTCGAAGGCGAAGTCCCGGCACGGCGGCAGCGAGGCAACCCACTGGCCAAACCCCATGCCGAGTGCCGCCACCGAGGGCAGCGCGCTCTTGGCCAGCGCCAGCAGCGGCGGCACCGATTGCAGAAGGGTCAAAAAATCCATGCGCGTACCGGAATCCAGATTCGGGGTCCGGTACGGATATAGCCCGTTTCAAGCGAGACTGTGAAAGTGCCCTAAACGAGCCAGCCCATCGCGACGCCCAGCAGCAGGACGACGCCGAGCACGCCGCGATAGATGACGAACGGCCAGGCCGAAAAACGCTCCAGCACACGCATCAGGCCCCAAATGGCGAAGAAGGCGGAGATCGAGGCGACGACCAGCCCGACGGCAAGGACCGACCAGCCATGGGCGTCGAGATGGACCTTGTGCAGTTCCCAAAGCTCCTTGAGGCCGGCGAGCGCAATCGCGGGCAGCCCGAGCAGGAACGAGAAACGCGCCGCCTCGGCCCGCTTGAAGCCGAGCCCCAGTGCCGCGGTCAGGGTCGAACCTGAGCGCGACACGCCCGGAATCAGGGCGCCGATCTGGGCGATGCCGACAAGCAGCGCGTCAGCCAGCGAGGCTTCGTCCACAGTGCGCCGGTGGCGGGCAAGAATCTCGGCCAGCGCCAGCAGGATCGCCATGGCGATGCAGGCCCAGCCGATCACCGTCAGGCTGCGCAGCGGCGAATTGCAGGTATTGAGCACGCCCGATAGCGCCACCCCGGCGATGACGATCGGGATCGTTGCCAGCACGATCCACAGCGCCAGCTTGAGATGCCGGTCAGCGAAATCGCGTCGCGCCAGGGCATCGAGCGAACCAAACAGGATGTCCCTGACGTCACCCCAGAAATAGCTGATCACCGCGGCAAGGGCCGCGAGTTGCATGGCGGCGGAGAAGGCCGAACCCGGATCCTGCCAGCCAAGCACAGCCGGCACGATGCGCATGTGGGCGGTTGAGGAAATCGGCAGCAATTCGGTGATGCCTTGCACCACGCCAAGGATCGCCACCTTGGCATAGCCCAGGCCGACGAAGCCCGTGTCCAGGCCTTGAGTGCAGATGTCGACCAATGGCGAATTCCATGCATGAGAGATCGGCTTGCGCGGACCGACCAGTCGAGGTCAATCCCCGGCAAGCCTTATAGTCGTGGGCCAGATAATCAATTTACGGATTTGTAAGCTGGTGCGTCGGGGTGCGCGATTGAAAACCGGCCGAGCTTGGGCCGGCTTGAGGTTCACAGGAAAATCGCAACGCGATTACGGGCAGAGCCAGAGTTTCTGGCATGCCCTGGCGATCACGTGCGCCGGCGGAACGACGGGCTCATCGACGGCAGGCCGGCGAACCCGTTCGAGCAGCATGCGCACCTGTTCGGGGCGCACACGATCGCGCTCCATTACAAGCAGGACCATCGGATCGCTCAAAAGCTCGTCCAGGGTGCTGATGCTGTCGTTCATCCGTCGTCTCCTCGAATGCCGTTACCCGCACCCCATAAATAGGAAGACAAAGATGGCCCGCCAATGACGCTTTGCCGGCTATCTCGTGTTGATTTGGATTAAATTTTGTTCAGCTTGCGCCCTCCGTTCCGAAGGAAAAACTAACCTGGCGGCGGCGCGCCTTCGTATTGCGGCAGGCCGTCATCGAGCACCAGCCAGGGCTGCTTCGAGGCCATGAAAATATGCATTTGCGGCTTGAAAACCGTGGGGTCGTCGAGCGAACCGGTGGTGACGCCGATGATGCCCGCGGAATCGCGCCGGGAGAACATCGTCGTGCCGCAGCTCGGGCAAAAGCCGCGCTTGAGCTCCGGCGAGGAGTTTATCGTCGCCAGCGGCCCGTCGACCGTCAAATCGTCGATGCGAAACAGCACGCGTGCGTTGAAGGCGGCGCCGATCGCCTTCTGGCAAACCCGGCAGTGGCAGATGCGCTCATTGATCGGGGCCGCATCCGTGCGGTAGCGCACCGCCTTGCACAGGCATCCGCCCTCATATCTTGCCATCGCTCGGATCCATTGTTGGGGAGAATAAGCCGCGAGCGTAGCGGCGGAGCCGATTGGGTCAATTCAAAAGCTTTGATACAACGTCATCGATTATGGTGATGGGACTGAAGTCATGATGGCATCTTCGGCGGAGTAATCGCGGCTCTGGCGCATGAAACCGCCGAGCGAAGCGATGGGCGCGTTTCCGCCGGTCGCCGGGGCATTCGACTTGTTAAGACAGCATATCTGATCGAGAAACCGGTGTTCTTGTCGACGTGTCAGTGGCGCTTGGCTTGCACCAGATAGGCCTCGATCTCGGTCTCGCCGAGCCACTTTGCCGCTTCCAGCCGATGCAGGCCCTCGACGAGGATATGACGCTTGCCGTCATGGCGGACCTGGATCGGTGTCTTCATGCCGTTTTCGAGAATGTCCTCGGCCAGATGGCGGACAGTCTCGGGATGCAGCGTCTTCTTGCGCGCCGTCGGCACGTAGATCTCGTCGACCTTGACCTTTTGCACTCTGAGCATGCCGACCCCCGTGGCGGAAACGCCGCCCTTTGTGGAGATAGTCTCTTTGACCACGGGGGCCAAGGGCGCGGCTAACGAATGCTGGCCCGATCGTTTCCATTTGACGCTGGACCGGCAGATCGCCGAAATGGCGGCCTTCGAACTTCTCCGGTGTTCATGACCCAACTGCCGACCGAGTTCCCCGATTTCGGACTGACGCCCGAGCAGCGCCGGCACGCGGTGCGCGGCCACTACTACGAATGGCCTGGCATGGATGGCGAGCGCGGCGAGATCTGGTGCTACAGCGGCCGGTTTTCCTATCGCGCCGGCGAAACGGCAGCGCTCCATGTCAGTTCGACGGCCTCGCAGTTCAACATTGAGATCGTCCGAGACGGTGGCACCGAGACCAAGGTGTTCGAGAAGACGGGTATCGCGGCGCGCAGGCAGGACACGCCCGACCAATGTTCGGTCGAAGGCTGCGGCTGGGACGCCTCGTTCGAATTCCGCGTCGAGGCGGACTGGCCATCCGGCGCCTACCGGGTGACGCTGACCGCCGATGGCCGTGACGGCAAGCCGATCCATTGCCACCATATTTTCATCGTCACGCCCCTGCCCGGAAAGAAGCCCGGCCGTGTGCTGCAGGTGGCGGCGACCGGGACCTGGCTCGCCTACAACACCTGGGGCGGCTCCAACCACTACCAGGGTATCACCGGGCCGGACCGCAACCAGTATTCGCCCATCGTGTCGACGCAGCGCCCCTGGTGCCGCGGCTTCGTCGTGCTGCCGAAAGATGCGCCGCGCGTGCCGCTGGAAGTCGCCGTGCCGCCGAAGACGGTGCCGCGCTATCCGCACATGGAATGGGCGCTCGCCACCGGCCATTCGAAGAAATACGCTTCGTCCGGCTGGGCCAGTTATGACAGCCACTTCTTCCGCTTCGCCGAACGGGCCGGCTATGAGGTCGATCTCGCCAGCCAGCACGATCTGCATTTTTCGCCGGAAATTCTCGACGGCTATGACTGCGTTGTCTTTGTCGGCCATGACGAATACTGGACTTGGGAGATGCGTGACGCCGTCGACACCTATGTGACCCGCGGCGGCCATGCGGCGCGTTTTGCCGGCAATTTCATGTGGCAGACGCGGCTGGAGGATGAGGGCCGCCGGCAGGTCTGCTACAAATACCGCGCGCGCGCCGAGGATCCCGTCTATCGCGGCGGTGATGTCACCCGCGCCACCAACTCTTGGGAAGCGCCGGAAATCGGCCGGCCTGGTTCGGCGACCTTCGGGCTCAATGCGACGCGCGGCGTCTATGCCGGCTGGGGCGGTTGCGCACCGCGCGGCGTGCGCGGCTTTCCGGTCTATCGGCCAGAGCACTGGGCCTTCGCCGGCACTGGTATCTATTATGGCGACCTGCTGGGCGCCGACAGCCATGTCTATGGCTATGAGGTCGACGGGCTCGACTTCGAGATACGCGGCGGCCTGCCCTACCCCACCACAACCAGCGGCGCGCCTGATGGCCTGCAGGTTCTCGCCGTCGGCATGGCCAGCCAGGTGGAAGAAAGTGCCGATATACCGATCGAAGACCAGTTCCTCACCGATGAGGATGGTCGCTTCACCGCCGAAACTCTGTTCGGCGAGGCGAGCGACGCCAATTTGGAGAAGGTCAAACGCGGCAACGGCATGATCGTCAATTTCCCGCGCGGCAAGGGCGAGGTGTTCCACGCCGGAAGCTGCGAATGGGTCGCAGGCCTGCTAAGACAGGACCCGATGGTCGAACGCGTCACAAAAAATGTCCTCGATCGTTATCTCGGAAAGTCCTGACATGTCGAAAGCCCAGACCGCCGCTCAAGACACGGAAGCCCGGCGAGAATCGCATTTGTTCTATCTGTCGAGCCTGCGCCGGCCGCTGATCGACCGCGCCGAAGGCATCTACATGTGGACGCAGGACGGCCGCCGCTTCATCGACGGATCGAGCGGCCCGATGGTCGCCAATATCGGCCATTCCAACCGCAATGTGCTCGACGCCATGAAGCGGCAGATGGACCGCGCCACCTTTGCCTATCGGCTGCATTTCGAAAACGAGCCGGCGGAAGAGCTGGCGCGGGAACTCGCCGGCAAGCTGCCGGAAGGCATGGACCGTATCTTCTTCGTCTCGGGCGGCTCGGAGGCGACGGAATCCTGCATCAAGCTGGCGCGGCAATGGGCCGTCGCCACCGGCCAGGCCAGCCGGTGGAAGGTGATCACCCGCTTTCCCTCCTATCACGGCGGCACGCTGGGTTCGCTGTCGATCACCGGCGACGATGCGCTGGCCGAAACTTTCGAGCCGATGATGCGGGTGATGCCGACCGTGCCGGCGCCGAACGCCTGGCGCGACCGCGACAATCTTTCGATGGAACAGCGCGGCATCCGCTATGCCGACATGCTGGAGGAGAAGATCCTGGCGGAAGGTCCCGACAGCGTGGTGGCCTTCATCATGGAGCCGATCGGTGGTGCTGCCACCTCAGCCCTGGTGGCGCCGGACAGCTATTATCCGCGCGTCCGCGAGATCTGCGACCGCTACGGCATCTTGCTCATCCACGATGAAGTGATGAGCGGCGCCGGCCGCACCGGCAAATTCCTCGGCGGCGATCACTGGAACTGCAAGCCCGACATTGTCGCGCTGTCCAAGGGACTTGGCTCGGGCTATGCGCCGCTTGGCGCATTGGCCGCACCGATGCGGCTGGTGCAGCCGCTGCTTGCCTCAGGCGGCTTCCAGCACGGCCACACCTATGCCGGCAACCCGCTCGCCTGCGCCGCCGGGCTGGCCGTGCTCGGCGAAATGGACCGGCTCGACCTGATCACCAATGCGGCTGCCATGGGCGACGTGCTGATGGACGGGCTGAAGGGGCTGGCGAAGCGGTTTCCGTTCATCGCCGACGTACGCGGCAAGGGCCTGCTCACAGGCGCCCAGATGGTTGCCGATCCCGAGACCTTGAAACCGATCGACCAGACCAAGAAGGCCACGCAACGGCTGCTCGACCTCGCCTATGAGCGCGGGCTGATCATCTATGGCCGCAAGGTCAAGGGCGGCGTCGACGGCGACAATTTCATGGTCGCGCCGCCGATGATCGTCACTAGCCAGCAGGTCGGCGAGATCGTCTCCATCATCGGCGACTCGCTGGAGGTTTTGGCCTCCGAGCTCGACCTGCCGATCGAAGGCCAGGGATAAAAGAATGGCGCCGCGAAAAGTCATCATCACCTGCGCCGTCACCGGCTCGGTGCACACGCCGTCGATGTCGCCCTATCTGCCGGTGACACCGGACCAGATCGCCGCCGACGCGATCGCCGCGGCGGAAGCCGGCGCCTCGATCCTGCATCTGCACGCCCGTGACCCCAGGGATGGCCGCCCGACCGCCGATCCGGACGTCTACATGCAGTTCCTGCCGCGCATCAAGCAGGCGACCGATGCGGTGATCAACATCACCACCGGCGGCTCGTCGCTGATGACACTGGATCAGCGGCTGGCTGCTCCTTTGCGCGCCGAGCCAGAGATGTGCTCGCTCAACATGGGTTCGATGAATTTCGCGCTGTTCCCGATGCTCGACAAGCCACGGGAATGGCAGCACGAATGGGAGCCGCAGCTGCTCGAAGCAACGCGGCATACAATTTTCAAGAACACCTTCGCCGACATGGAAGGCGTGCTGGAAAGGCTGGGCAAGGGCTGCGGCACGCGCTTCGAATTCGAATGCTACGACGTCGGACATCTCTACTCGCTGGCGCATTTCCGCGACCGGGGCCTGGTGTCAGGACCGCTGTTCATCCAGTTCGTGCTGGGCATATTGGGCGGCATCGGCGCCGACCCGGACAACCTCGCCCACATGAAGCGGATCGCCGACAAATTGTTCGGCGACAGCTACCAGTTCTCGGTGATGGCCGCCGGCCGTCAGCAGATGCCGCTGATCTCGATCGCCGCGGCGATGGGCGGCAATGTCCGTGTCGGCCTGGAAGACAGTCTCTATGACGGCCGTCAGCTGGCGAAGTCCAATGCCGATCAAGTGCGCCGCATCCGTGGCATTCTCGATGGGCTGTCGCTGGAGGTCGCCACCCCCGCCGAAGCGCGCGACATGCTGGCGCTGAAGGGTGGCGACCGGGTGGCGTTTTGAGAATCACTGAGATGATTGCGTCCAGCCCGGCCCCCCTCTGTCCTGCCGGACATCTCCCCCTCAAGGGGGGAGATTGGCTGTCACAACGGCTTTCGCAAATCTCCAACGTCAGAGGATGGGCGACAAGGCCAAAGCTACCAATCTCCCCCCTTGAGGGGGAGATGTCCGGCAGGACAGAGGGGGGCGCCTGGGCGCCGAACCTCCAATGATTGCCGCGCCCAAAATCGCCCTCCGCCCTGGCCGGATCGACGACGTCGAAACCATCCACGCATCGATCCTGAAACTCGGGACCCACATCGGGGCACCGGAAGAGATCATCTCCACCGCCGACGATCTCCGCCGCTATGGCTTTGGCGAAAAACCCGCCTTTTCGACCCTGATCGCCGAAGTCGGCGGCGAGTTCGCCGGTCTCTGCCTATATTTCCCGATCTTTTCGACCTGGATGGGGAGGCCTGGTGTCTATGTGCAGGACCTCTATGTCGAGGACCGTTTTCGAGGCCGCAAGATCGGCGAGCGGCTGCTGCGGCATGTTGCGGCGCAGTGCCGGAAAGACGGCGGCGTCTATCTCCGTCTATCTGTCGACACCGACAATGAGCGCGCCAAGGCCTTTTATGAAAGGCTTGGCATCGCCTGGTCGAGCTACGAGCAGACGCAGAAGATCACCGGCGAGGCCTTTTTCGCCTTCGCCGATGCGACCGAAAATGGGGAGCAGGAATGAAAACCTTCTATGCCGAGGAACAGAAGCGCCACGACCCCAAGGCCTTTCTTTCGAGCGGTGCGGCGCAGCCGAACCCGGAACAGCCGGAACGCGTCGAGAGGTTATTAGCCGGCGCAGAAGCAGCCGGCTGCGAGATCGTGCGGCCGCGCAATCACGGGCTCGGACCGGTCGCAGCGGTGCATACACCGGAATATCTGGATTTCCTCGAGCATATCTACACGCGCTGGCAGCGCATCGACGGCGCGTCTGCTGAAGTGATCCCCAACATCCACCCGATCGCGCGCAGCGGCTCCTATCCGGCTTCGGCGGTCGGCCAAGCCGGCTACCACATGGCCGACACGGCTTGCCCGATCTCCGGCGAGACATGGCAGAGCGCGCTGTGGAGCGCCTGGAGCGCGGTCGAAGCCGCTGAAGTGGTAATGTCAGGCGCGCCGGCCGCCTACGCGCTGTGCCGACCGCCCGGTCACCACGCCTTTGCCGATGTCGCCGGCGGCTTCTGTTTCATCAACAATTCGGCCGTCGCGGCGCAGGTTTTGCGCAGGACGGCTTCGCGCGTCGCGATCCTCGATGTCGACCTGCATCACGGCAACGGCACGCAAGGTATCTTCTATGCGCGACCGGATGTGCTCACCGTCTCGCTGCATGCCGATCCGGTGCGCTTCTATCCGTTCTTCTGGGGCCATGCCGACGAGCGCGGCGAAGGGTCTGGCCTCGGCTACAATTTCAACCTGCCGCTGCCGCGCAAATCCACTGATGCGGCGTTTCTCGAAGCACTCGAAGTGGCATTCCAGCGCATCCGAGCCTTTTCGCCCGACGCGCTGGTCGTGGCACTCGGCCTCGACCCGTTCGAGGGCGACCCGTTCGGCGGACTTTCTGTGACGACACCGGGCTTCGCGCGCATCGGCGAGGCCATTGCCAAGCTCGGCCTACCGACGGTGATCGTCCAGGAGGGCGGTTATCTCTGCGATGAACTCGGCGACAATCTCACCGCCTTCCTCACCGGCTTCGACGGCAAGGCGCGGTGATCTCACCCTGACCAGACGTCAGGAGCGCTGCTGCCTGAGCATGGCGATGACCCGATGCACGCTCTCCAGCGTCTCGTCGATTTCGGCCGCCGTATTGTAGTGGGCAATGCCGATGCGCACGACACCTTGCTCAGCCGGAATGCCGAGTTGGTGGACGATCTCCCAGGCGTAGTTGTGGCCAGACCACAGGAAGATATTTTCGGCGTTCATCTGTCGCACGATCGTCTCCGGCACGATGCCGTCGACGGTGAAGGAGACGGTCGGCACGCGCTCGCCAATCCGCTTCGGATCGGTGATGCCGTGGATGGTCAGACCCTCGATATCGGACAGACCTTCGATCAAGCGTTGCGCCAGCGGGTTTTCGTAGGCGATCGACATCTCGAACGCCTTGGCAACCTTCCGCCTTCGCGATCCACCCTCGCCCGCTGCCGTGCCAAGGTCGGCAAAGTAGTCAACCGCAGCCGTGAGACCGGCCATCAACTCGATTTGCGGCGTGCCCAGTTCGAACCGCTCCGGCAGCCCATTCGACGAGCAGCGGCATTTGTAAGGTTTCAGGCCATCGATGACGTCGCGCTGCCCCCACAAAATGCCCATATGCGGACCGAAGAACTTGTAGGCCGAGCAGATCAGGAAATCGCAGCCAAGCTCCTGCACGTCGATCAGGCCATGCGGCGCGAACTGGACGGCGTCGACATAGACCAGCGCACCGGTCTGTTTCGCAATGGCGGTCAGCGCCTTCACGCGATTGATGGAACCGGTCAGGTTGCTGGCATAGTTCAAGGCGACCAATCGCGTCTTGTCTGAAAGCAGGCCAGCCAGCGTCGCCTCTTCGACCTGCCAGCTCGTTTCGTCGAACGGCAGCCAGCGCACGACGAGCCCGAGATCCTCGGCCAGTTGCAGCCAGGGCGAGACGTTGCCCTCGTGGTCCATACGGGTGAGGATGATCTCGTCGCCGGGCTGCATCGCGCGGCCGAGCGTGCGCGATATGTGATAGGTCAGCGTCGTCATGTTGGCGCCGATGATGATTTCCTCGGGGCTCGCCGCACCGAAGAAATCGGCCATCGCCTGATGCGCCTCGTCGACGACAGTTTGCGCGGCAATCGTCGTTTCGAAATAGCCGCCAAGGTTGGCGTTGGTGGCCAAGAGACAGCGCGACACGGCATCCGCTACTGCCTGTGGCACCTGCGTGCCGGCAGGATTGTCGAGATAGATGCGGCGACGGCCCTTGTCGGTCAGGGACAGCGCCGGAAATCGTTCGCGGACCAGCTCTATCGGAAAATTCATTGTCGCCCGCTCCCTTGGAATTGTCGAGTATTCGGCCACGTCCGATCCCGTTCAGGGACAGGGATTGCCGACGCGCTGGTGGATCGCATCCACCGCCTTCTGCATCTCTTCGGTCCAGACGATTTCCACGGAAGACAGCGCCATCTCGAGCTGCGAAAGGGTCGTCGCGCCGACGATGTTGGAGGTGACGAAGGGCCGGCTTGAGACATAGGCATTGGCAAACAATGCCGGCTCCAGGCCAAAGGAGCGCGCCAGCTCATTGTATTCGAGCTGCACTTGCGCCGCGTTGGGCGTCTCATAGCGCTGGCCACGATTGAACAGCTGCGAGCGCGACCCTTGCGGGCGCGCGCCATGATCGTATTTGCCGGTCAGATAACCCTGCGCCAGCGGCGAATAGGGAAGCAACGATACCTGCTCGCGTTCGCAGACCTCGGCGAGGTTCACCTCGAAAGTGCGGTTGACGAGATTGTAGGCGTTCTGGATCGACGCAACGCGCGGGCCGATCCCTTTGTCAGCCTCGGCAAGGAAACGCATCACGCCCCAGGAACTCTCGTTCGACAGGCCGAAATGGCGGATCTTTCCCGCCTTCACCAGATCGTCGAACACGGCAAGCGTCTCGGCGATCGGTGTTTCGTCGGCCGGTGCGCCGACAGAATCGGCGCGCGGCGATACAGCACCGATGCGTGTCGGATTGGCGCCCCAAGGGATGTCCCGTTCCGGCCAATGGATCTGGTAGAGGTCGATGTAGTCGGTGCCGAGCTTGGCCAGCGATTTTTCGATGGCGTCAAAGATATCGGCGCGCACCAGTCGCGACGGCCTGTCGCCGCGAAACCACCGGTTGGCCGTGCGACCGACGACTTTGGAGGCAAGGATCACCTTATCGCGGTTGCGGTTGGCCTTCATCCAGCTGCCGATGATCTTTTCGGTCCACCCTTGCGTCTCCGCCTTGGGCGGGATCGGGTAAAGTTCGGCGGTGTCGATGAAATTGACGCCGCGCGAGAAGGCCAGGTCCATCTGCGCATGGCATTCGGCCTCGGTGTTCTGCTGGCCCCAGGTCATGGAGCCCAGGCAGATCTGGGTAACAAGAAGGTTGGTCCGACCGAGACGGCGTTTGTGCATGGAAATCTGCTCCGGAGGAAAATGGTGCGGCAGCGCGGGGAGGAAGTCCCATCCTACGGAAACCAGAGGCGCTCTCCAAGCCTCGCCAGACCGACTTTTGCGTGAGCCAGCGGCGTTCAGCGGCGAGCGGCGGCCACCGCGCGCCGCTTGGCCTCATCGATCAGCATGTTGGCGACCTGCATGCGGATCATGGCGCGCTGGCGCAGATGCGGCGCGACGCGGTCCGGATGATTGGCAAAGGCAAAACTGCGGCGCATACGGCTGAAATCGGCGATTTGCTTGGGCTGGTTGAGACCAAGTTCGACGGAGATGGATTCCGGATCGATCGGCGGCAGCTCCTCCTCGGGCTTTGGCTCTTCGCCTGCCAGAGCCAGCTTCGCATGATCGAGCAAGGCGGCGAATTCGGACGCCAGATCGGCGCCGGCCTCGCGATATTCGGTGGCGGAAACTCTTATGCGGCCGGAATGAAGTTCATCGGCCACCGAGAGATAATCGAACGGGATGGATGGACGGGCGCCGGCATCGTCGATCCCAACTCCGTCGCCCTTGTCGGAGGCAACGAAGAGGTCGTCGAGCAACGAAGCGAAATCACGCTTGGCGCCAGTGCCGATGTCTGCCTCCCCTTGCCCAACTGTGCAAGCTTCAGAGCATATAACCGGCTCGTTAAAATTGCATGCCGTCGATCTTAACGAATTTAGCCGTTGCGCGGGTTCGCCGCTTCAACTCCTCAACCCCAGAAATGAGAAGCCGGACCGCACTTTCATGCGGTCCGGAATTCGCCAGGAGTGGCGAGGAAAAACCGGCCATGTAGCCAGCATTCGAGGCTACGATACGCGTCGGCCAAAAGTTTCGGTCGGTTCAGGAAATGGCGAAAAAACTTCGCCAAGCATGGCAGGCATGCAAATGCTGCACTGCACAATCGTCACGATTCAGCTATACTGGTGGCCGTGGAGGACCAATTAGGGGCTTGAATCATGGGTTTCTTCACTGAAATGTTCGCCCGGCCGCGGCCGCAGGAGCATCTGAGATACCGTTCGGCGCTCGCACTGCTCTATGCGATGAGCAACGCCGACCGCGCCGACATCGGTATCAAGCCGGCCGATTTCCCCCGCGTCGCCCGCGAAATGTCCGCTCGCTAAACGTATCGAGCCGCGAGATGTCCCGGATCAGTCGGGACATCTCCAAATCTCAATTCCTTAACGCGATCCCAGGAATGTCGCCTTGCCCAGCGGCACGCCGTTGTGGCGAAGGATGTCGTAAGCCGTGGTGAGGTGGAAATAGAAGTTGGGCATGGCCACATGCAGCAGATACTGCATGCCCGGCATCGAGCTTTCGCGCCCGCCAAGCTTCAATTCGATTATCTTGTCGTCGGAACCGTCGAACTCGGCCGCCGAAAATGTCGCCAGAAGCTCCAGGGTCTTCGTGATGCGCGCCTGGACATCGGCGAAACTCGCCTCATTGTCCTCGTATCTGGGCACCTCGCGGCCGGCCAGCCGTGACGGCGCCCCCTTGGCATGGTCGGTGGCGATCTGCACCTGTCGGGTCAAAGCATACATGTCGGGCGCCAACCGCGACGTCAAAAACACCTGCGGGTCGATCTTGCGGTCAATCGCATTCTGTTCGGCGGTCGCAAGCACATTGGAAAGTGCTTTCAGCCTGGCCGAAAACACAGGCACGGATGCCTCATACATCGATATTGCCACGTCAAATCTCCTGTCCGGCCGAACGCCGGCGGATGCGACGTAGCGCCTTCGCGCACGATTCTTCAAGACCGCCGAACCAGCGTCACCACGTTGCCGCAATCGCCATGGAATCTCCCATCGAGCGGAGATACCCGATGAGACGCGCCCTTTTCGCAGCGACTGCCTTTCTCGCCCTTGCCCCGATCGGCCTGCCGGTCCTGGCCGCCGAAGATACCCCCGAAACGCCCTATGTCGATGATCGGTCGAGCGCCGATGCGGTTGTCCGCTCGCTCTACAGCGCCATCAACCGGCATGAATTCGCCCGCGCCTGGGGCTATTTCGGAGATACGAAGCCGGCTAAGGATTTCGACAGTTTTGTCAAGGGTTATGACGGCACCGACAAAGTCGAGGTCGAGACCGGGGCCGTTTCGAACGAAGGCGCCGCCGGCAGCATTTTCTACAACGTCCCCGTCGCCATCCGCGCCACCGACAAGAGCGGCGGCGAGAAGGTCTTTGCCGGCTGCTATACGCTGCGCCAGGTGAATGCCCAAATCCAGGCCGCGCCGCCCTTCGATCCGATCCACATCGAAAAAGGCGCGCTTAAACCCTTCACCGCCGATTTCGAAGAGGCGTTGCCGCCAAACTGCGGCGACGGGCCGCCGCCGCCGAAGAAGGACACGGCACTGGAACAGGCCAAGAAGGCCTTTCTGGCGACGTATGGCGACCAATGCGACAAGCAGTTCCTGGCCGACGAGCCAGAGGTCTTTTCGATCAAGTACAAGGACAAGAATGCGCAGCCCGGCGATCCTGACAAGGAAACACGGCTGTTTCATTTTTCGTGTTCGGCCGCCGCTTACAATGAAAATTCGGTCTACTACATGACCGACGAGCTTTCGGCGGTGCAGCAATTGCAGTTCGCCGAACCGGAGACCGATATCCGCTACGAGAACAACGACAGTGAAGGCAAGCTGTTGAGCGTGACCGTGGTCGGCTTCCACACCACGGGATGGGCCACCAATTCCGACTATGACCCGGACGCCCATACGATCACCACTTTCAACAAATGGCGCGGCATCGGCGATGCCTCCGACTCCGGCACGTATTTGTTCCGCAACGGTGATTTTTCGCTGGTCCAGTACGACGTCGATGCATCCTATGACGGCGAGGAAAATCCGCAGACGGTTGTCGACTACAACACCGCGCCGTAGGAAGACTCCAACCAAGAACGCCGCGTTCGACCCGTCCTCCGCATTCACCTTCTCGTTTCAGGCCGCGAACGCATCGGCCGAAAGAAGGCGCGAATGTCCTGGACCAGAAGATTCGGTTCCTCCAGCGCAGCGAAATGGCCGCCGCGCGGCATCGGCGTCCATCGCTGCACGTCGAAGACCCTCGCCACCCAGGAGCGCGGCGGCATTGGCAACTCGCGGGGGAAAAGCGCTACCCCAAGAGGCGGCGAAACGCGTTCCTGCGCCTTGAACGCAAGAGGGGAGAGCCGATTCTCCTTGTAGAGCCGCAAGGATGAGGTGAGCGCATTGGTGAACCAGTAGAGAGAAACGTCCGTAAGGAGCGCGTCCATGCCAAAGGCGCGTTCCACGTCACCGTCGCAGTCGCTCCAGGAACGGAACTTCTCTATCATCCAGGCTGCGAGGCCGATCGGCGAGTCAGTCAGCGCATAAGCGAGCGTCTGAGGCTTCGTGCCCTGCAGATGGGCATAGGCACCCTCTGTTGCCGCCCAAGCCGCAGCCTTGTCCAGAAAGGCCTGTTCCTCGACGGTGACAGGCGGCTGATCTGCACCCAAGGGTGGCCGATAGCTCCCGGGAATGTAATTGACGTGGACGCCAAGCACGTTTTCAGGAAGGAGCCGTGCCATCCAGGCGGAGACGCCCGCGCCGATGTCGCCGCCCTGGCAGGCGAAGCGCTCATAGCCGAGCCCGCACATCAACTGCACCCATAGCTCCGCGATGCGGCCGGAGTGGAAGCCGGGTTCCGTCGGCGCCTGCGAGAAGCCGTATCCGGGCAACGAGGGAACCACGACGTGGAAAGCGTCGGCCGGGTCACCACCATGGGCGGATGGATCCGTCAGCAATGGAATGATGTGTTCCATTTCGATGAAGGAACCGGGCCAGCCATGCGTGATGATCAGCGGCAGCGGCGCCGGTCCGGTGCCTAGCTGGTGGACAAAATGGACGTCCAGGTTGTTCACCCTAGCCAGATATTGCGGCAGCCGGTTCAGCCGCGCCTCTTGCGCTCTCCAGTCGAAGCGATCTCGCCAGTAATCCGCAAGGCGCTCCATGAACGGCAGGTCGGCCCCGTCGTTCCAGCCTGTTTCGATTAGCGGAACTGGCCATCGCGTTGCGTGAAGACGGTCCTGGAGATCCTCAAGTTGTTCGTTCGGAATCTGGATATTGAAGGGGCGAGCGTCCATCGCCTTGCTTCCGAGTTGTTGGATCATGTCAGTCTACACCGGCAAGAGGATATCGGCCGAGCCATGATCGCCAAACCCACTGCACTTTGGCCGATATGCATCAAGGCGCCTTCGACAGCATCCAGTTGAGCGTGCCGCGCCAGTCGGTCATACGGATCGGCGTCCCGTGCGTGCCGGTCTCGAAACGGACAAAATGCGTCGGATAGGGATAGGCTTTCGATCTGGCGACGATCGAGCGGAAGAACGCTTCCTGCTTTTCCACGGGGAAAACCACGTCATTGCTGCCCTGGCCGAAGAAGACCGGGACGTGACGCTTGAAGGCGGGGCTTGCCAGGAAACTCTCGTCCCATAGCGAGCCGAGCAGCAGCAGCCCGTTGATGCGCCGGCCGGTATCGTTGCGGGCGGCAAGCTTCCAGCACAGGGCGCCGCCCATCGAGCCACAGGCGACGAAGATCTTCGCGGCTGGCGATTGTTCCGCATAGTGATTGATCAGGGCCGCCACCTGCGCGGCGCCGGTGTCACCGAAATCGGAAAAATCCGGGCTGAGGTAAAGGCCGCCATTGCCGGCCATCAGGTTCTTGAGTCGGTTGAAATTGCCGCCGAAGGTGAAGTCGTCGACGCCTTGCTTGCGGCTGCCGCCCTGCCCATGCAGATAAAGCACGATGATGCCGGCGCCCTCGGTCTTGCCGACGGCAATATGCCTGACATCGCCGGCATCGGTCTTCAAGAGCAGATCCTGCTGCACCTTGCGAACGCCGGTGTCGGTGTATTGGGCGTTCACCCGGCGCTCCGGCACCTGGTCACGCTGGTTGATGTCGCGCATCTCGCGATAGTCCAGAACCATGTAGGCGCCGTTGGTGTTGGACGACAGCGTGGCCGGATAGGCGAAGAGGTCGTCCTTGAAGGGTTTTAGAGATAATGTGTCGGCGTGGGCCGCCGAAGAAAACAAGAAAAGCATTGTTGTAAGGAAAGCGCGGCACGCCCCCCTCTGGCCTGCCGGCCATCTCCCCCTAAAGGGGGGAGATTGGATGCGCCTTCGGCTTTCGCCAATCTCCAAAGTTGCAGATCGAGCACCATCGGCGAAACTGCCGATCTCCCCCCTTGAGGGGGAGATGGCCGGCAGGCCAGAGGGGGGTAAAAGCGCCAACATGGAAGATGAAGTCATCCCTCTGGCATGCGTAATTCGGCTCGGGTTTGTCAATCCTGCAGCACGCCGCCGGCGCCTTCCAGCGCCTCGCGGGTATCGACATCGACAGACGCCGCCGCACCGATCTCGACATCGATGACATCGAGCCCTTCGGTCTCGACTAGATGGCGTGCGCCGGTGTCGCCTTCCAGATGGGCGATCGCCGGAAACAGAGAACGCGGCAAAAGCACCGGGTTGCCGCGCTTGCCATTATGTGTAGCGCGAACCACCGAATTGCCGCCGGCCTTGCGGAAGGCGTCGATCAACCTGTCGAGATCGTGGGACGCGACTCCCGGCATGTCGCCGAGAACGATCATCACACCGGCGGTGTCCTCGGGCAGATAGGCTATGCCGGCCTTCAGCGAGGTGGACAAGCCGTCAGTAAAATCGGGATTGTCGGCGAAGGTCACGTCGAGGCCCGCCAGCGCCGCGCGCACCCGCTCGCGCTGGTGGCCGGTGACGACAATCGTGCTAGACGCCTTCGAGCCGAGCGCCCGCTCGGCGGTGCGTTGCACCAGCGGCTTGCCGTCGAACAACGCCAGCAGCTTGTTGGGTCCGCCCATGCGGCTCGACCGACCAGCCGCCAGAAGCACGATGCCGACCTTGAGCTGGCTTTTCGGCAGCGGTTCGCGCGGCTGTGGGCGTGTCGGGATCTCCATCAGCAGCCCGCCGACCCCCATGCCGGCAATATCTTTGGCGGTCACGTCAAGGCCGGCGCTCAACCGATCCAGAACCCAGTCGAAGCCGTTCTCCTTGGGACTGCGGGCGCAACCGGGCGCGCCGATGACGCGCTTGCCATCGAGTGTGCCGAGCACCAGTAGATTTCCGGGATCGACCGGCATGCCAGCGCGGATGACGGTCCCACCTGCCCTCTCGATCGCCGCCGGAACCACGTCGGCGAAATCGCTCATCGCCGAGGCGCCGAAGATCACCACCATGTCGTTGTCTCGCGCCAGCGAGGCCGCGGCTTCCGCCACCGGTGCGATCTCATGTGGCGTACGGCGCTCCGCCGTCAGCCTGCCGCCCGTGCGCGCCAGCCGCGCCTCGGTGACGCGCAGCGTCTTGTCGAGCACTCCAGGCTTGATGCCCGGCAGAACCGTCTGGATGATGCCGACACGCACCGCCTGGTAGCCATTGACGGCAAAGATCTCGCCGTCGGCACAGATTTTTGTCGCGGCGTCGACCAGCGCCGACCTGACCGCGAACGGAATAATCTTCACCGTCGCGACCATCTGGCCTTTCTCAACCGGCGCATGCTGCGCCAGCGTGGCGATGGTGATGGCCGGATCGATGGCATTGAGGGCGTCAACCATCGCGGCATCGACCGTGAAGATACCCGACGCGTTGGCATGGAGATTGACCCGCCCGGTCGCGGCCGACCTGACCTCGATGCCGCGAAAGGCCATACCCTCGGAGATCGCCTGCGCGGCGGCATCCTCGCTGAGGTCGTCGGCAGCCAGCACAGCCGCAACGACCTCAGAAATACCGGCGGCCCGCAACAGCGCCACGTCTTCGGCGCTCAGCCTGTGCGCCTTGCGGAAGCGCCGTTCACCAGCGGTGGTGGCATGCGCCAGCACCGCGCCTTCAGCCGCCTCGAGCGGGATAGGCCCGAATTTCACGCCGCCGCGCCCGTAGAGCGCCGCGCGTCCTTTTGGACGCGCAAAGGACGCTCTACTACTTTGAATCTACGCATCGTGCTTTTCCAAAATCGATTTCGATTTTGGAGCCGATGCGGAGGCATCGAGACTACGCGTGCGAAAGGCGTGGATAGCTTGCGCCAGCACCGCAACCGCGATCTCGGCCGGACTGGCAGCACCTATGTCGAGCCCGATCGGCGCGTGGATGCGGGCAATCTGGTCGGCGGTCGCGCCGAGCGCCAGCAGGCGTTCGACCCGCTTGGCATGCGTCTTCCTGCTGCCGAGCGCTCCGACATAGAAGCAGTTCGCATCCAGCGCGGCCTTCAGCGCGAAATCATCGATCTTCGGATCATGGGTGACGGCGGCAAGTGCGGTGTAGCTGTCGAGCGGCTGGCGCTTCAGCACATCCTCCGGCCATTCGGCATGGAGCGCCACGTCTGGAAAGCGGTCCGGCGTGGCGAAAGCGGTGCGGGGGTCGATGATCTCCACGGGGTAACCGGCGATTTTCGCCATCGGCGCCAGCGCCTGGCTGATATGAACCGCGCCGATCACCAGGAGACGCGGCTGTGGCAGATGTGCATTGAGAAAGAAGGTTCGTCCTTCGGCCTCGACCGAACCGGAACTGCCGGTGCGGAACGCCTTTGCAATTGCGGCTCCAAGATCGCCGGCGACCTGATCGCCCTCGCGCACGATGCGGTTGCGGCCGTCACCGAGATCGGTGACAAGAATCGCGGCGCGACGGGCGCGTCGTTCGTCGTTAAGCGTCTTCAGCGCATACGGATCCATTCGAGATCAGCCCAGTCTTTCCACGTACACCTTGATGCGGCCGCCGCAGGACAGGCCGACCTGCCAGGCGGTTTCGTCGGCAACACCGAACTCCAGCATCCTGGCCTTGCCGCTGTCGATGACGTCGATAGCCTCGGTCACAACAGCGCCTTCGACGCATCCGCCCGAAACCGAGCCGTGGAAATTGCCGTCTGCGTCGATGACCAGATGGCTGCCCACAGGTCGGGGCGCCGAACCCCAGGTCTCGACCACTGTCGCGATGGCCACGTCCTTGCCGTCGTTCATCCAGCCTTCCGCGATGATCAAGGGGTCACGGGCTTCATCCAGATAAATGCTGTTTTCCATGATCGTTTCTCTGAGAGTCTGTTTTTCCGGATATATGGCTATGCGGCACGTCTCGCGCCAACTTCCATCCATTGGCGCGGGTCGACCGACTGTGCCGACTTCTTGTCAAGCGACGCGCAGAGGTCGGCGAGCGCATCGAGATTGTGCACCGAGCGGAACTCGTCGACATGCGGCAGCATCGCCTTGACGCCGCGGGCGCGCGCCTGGAAGCCGTCGAAACGCAGCAACGGGTTCAGCCAGATCAGCCGTCGGCAGGATTTGTGCAGGCGCTCCATTTCCTCCGACAGTCCGGCGACATCGTCGCGCTCCAGCCCGTCGGTGATCAAAAGCACGACCGCACCCTGCCCCAGCACGCGGCGCGACCATATCTGGTTGAACTCGGCCAGCGTGTCGCCAATGCGGGTGCCGCCCGACCAGTCCCTGACCGCAGTCGAACAATCGGCAAGGGCGGCATCGGGGTCGCGATGGCGCATCTGACGGGTCAGGTTGGTCAGCCGGGTGCCGAAAACGAACGTGTGCACGCGCCGGCGTTTTTCCGTCAGCGCATGCAGGAAATGCAGGAAGATGCGCGTGTACTGGCTCATCGAGCCGGAAATGTCGGCCAGCACAACCAGCGGCGGATGAACTTCGCGAGCTGAGCGGAATTTCGGCAGGATCAGTTCGCCGCCGGTGCGCGCGGCTGAACGCATCATGGCGCGCGGATCGACGCGGCGACCCTGCGCGTCGGCTTTGAAGCGCCGCGTTCGCACCATGTCGAAAGGCAGCCGCAGCTGCGCGATCGCCTTCTTTGCGTCGGCCATCTCGGTCGCGTTCATCTGGGCAAAATCCTTGCCTCGCAGCACCTCGTTGCCGGAAAAAGTGAAGCGGGCGTCGACCTCGATCTCAGGGATTTCCTGAGCTGGCTGGTTCTTCTGGTGGCCTTCGAACATCGCCTGGCTGACGCGGTTTTCGCCTGCGCGGGGCTTCTGCTTTTCCCTGTTGTCAGGCGCCACCGGCGAAAACATCGCCAGCATCTTTTCGATCAGTTCACGCGATTTCCAGAACAGCCGGAAGGCTTCGTCGAAAATGGCGTGATCCTCATGCCTGGACACCAGCACGGCGTGCAGCGTCCAGTAGAAATCGTCACGCGAGCCGATGCCAGCGACGAGAACCGCCTCGATGGCATCCTTGACCGAGGCGGGCCCGACCCGCATGCCGGCCTTGCGAAGAGTGCGGGCGAAATAGACGATGTTGTCGGCGATCCGCCCGTCGACCTTCGCTTGTTTCGGCTCCTGGATCGGCATCGCTTACTCCGCCGCCGAAAGCTCGGCCTTCACCTCGTTGAGGATGCGCCGGCCTTCGCCCTGTTCGATGCGGGCAATGTCGTCCTGGTATTTCAACAGCACGCCGATCGTGTCGGATACGGTTTCAGGATCGAGCGCCACCTTGTCGAGCTCGGTCAGCGCGCCGGCCCAGTCGATGGTTTCGGCGACGCCCGGCACCTTGAACAGCTCGATCTGGCGCAGCTTCTGGATGAAGGAGACCACTTCGGCCGAAAGACGTTGATTGGCCTGCGGCACCTTGCGGCGCACGATTTCCAGCTCGCGCTCGGCATTGGGATAGTCGACCCAATGATAGAGGCAGCGCCGCTTCAGCGCATCGTGGATCTCGCGGGTGCGGTTGGTCGTGATGATGACGATCGGCGGCTCGTCCGCCTTGATGGTGCCGAGTTCAGGCACCGTGACCTGGAAGTCCGACAGGATTTCGAGCAGGAAGGCTTCGAACGCCTCGTCGGTGCGATCGAGCTCGTCGATCAGGAAGACCGGAGCAGCCCCCGCCTTGCCGGTAAGCGCATCGAGCACCGGGCGGCGGATAAGATATTTTTCGGAAAAGACGTTGCGCTCCATGGCGGAGCGCTCGACCTTGCCGACCGCCTCCTCCATGCGGATCTCGATCATCTGGGCGGCGTAGTTCCACTCATAGACGGCGGACGAGACGTCGAGGCCTTCATAGCACTGCAGGCGGATCAGCCGACGGCCGAGCGCCTGCGCCAATACCTTGGCGATTTCGGTCTTGCCGACGCCGGCCTCGCCCTCAAGGAACAGCGGCCGCTTCATGCGCAACGACAGGAACAGTACGGTCGCCAGCGACCGATCCGCCACATAATCCGCGCCGGTCAGGAGATCGAGCGTCTCATCGATCGTCCGCGGCGCGGCGCGCGGTTTCAGCTCGGTCATTCTTTCTCCGTGAACGCCGGCGCTCCGCTTTCCAGAACGTGGTAGCCGCGGGCGTGGTAGATCAACGGCCGCAAATTATCGCCCATCCGCAGGCCTGTCACCTTGCCAAAAAGCACACGATGAGTGGCCAGGTCCTTGGTGTCGATCAATTCGCAGTCGAACACGGCGAGCGCGCCCTTCAGAGTTGGCGCGCCGGTGGAAATCACGTCCCATTCGCCAAGCGCGAAGCGCTCCTCGACCGGCAGGCCGGTGATGCCGGAAAACCCGATCGACAGCGGCTCCTGGTGCGAGGCCAGGGTGTTCAAGGCAAATTTGCCGTTTTTCACGAACGGCTCATTCTTGGGATTTTCACGGTTGAGACAGACCAGAATGGTCGGCGGTGTATCTGACACGGAACAGGCCGCAATCACCGTCGCACCGCGCTTGCCGGCCGGCCCATCGGTGGTGACAACATGGACGTGGCCGGCAAAATGGCTCATGGCGTCGCGGTAGGCCTGCGGCCCAATTTCGTTCTTCTTCAGCACCGTATGTTTTCCATGGTCAGGATCCTACCGACATATATGGCCATACATAGCCTGCCACAAGCGAAGTGCTTGAGCCATATCCCGAAATTCGCGTGTTGCACCAAGGTCGGGCAGGCTTTAGGTCTTGGCGATAAATAGGTGCCAGCAGCATAAGACCGGCACAGAGGACCTCATCGCTCGAATGCGACCCAGGACAAGAACGATAGCGGCGCTGTTCTGGCTGTTTCTGGCCAGTGATGCGAATGCCCAGACGCTGGTGGTCGGCGTCTCAGCGCCTCTCTCTGGACCATCGGCCATTCTCGGCAAGCAGATCGAGGCCGGCACCGGTCAGGCGGCCCTAGCAAACGGCATAGAACTCAAGATCGTGGATGACGCCTGCACTGCGGACGGAGGCGCTGCGGCGGCCAGGGAATTCGTCGCAGCCAAGGTCAATGTCGTGGTCGGATTCCTTTGCACCGAGGCGATCGAGGCGGCGATGCCGATCCTCAGGGATGCCAACATTCCAGTCATTACCGTTGGCGTGCGAACCGAAAGCCTGACCGACCGCCGCGCCAAGACCGGCTGGCCGGTCTTTCGCCTCGGGCCACGCGGCGACGATGAGCGCAACGCCGTCGCCTCCACCCTCACCCATCTGTGGCAAGGCGAGTTGTTCGCGGTCATCGACGACGGCACCATCTATGGCCGCGAAATCGCCGAGACGTTGCGGGCGGCCGCGGAGCAGGCAGCGCTGAAACCGGTATTCGTCGACACGTTCCGGCCGCAGCTCGACAATCAGATCGGCATGATCGGCCGGCTGAAGAAGGCCGGCGCCACGCATGTATTTGCCGGCGGCGACGGCGACGACATAGCCATCATGGGCCGGGATGCCGCACAGCTCCAGGCCGGCATCGTCTTTGCCGGCGGGGAGAACCTCCGCACACCGACCGGCGACGTGCCCTATGCCGTGGGAACATTGATGATCGCACCGCCGGAATGGGCCGATGTCGCCGACCCCAAACTATTGTCGGCCTTTGCCACGCAGAAGGTCGTGCCCGACGGTTATACGCTGCCCGCCTACGCGGCGATCGAGATCGCCAAAACGGCGTCAACCTTGTCCGAGGGCTCGGGCAAGCCACTGACCGAGGCCCTGACCGGACAGGATTTCACCACTGCGATCGGGCAGATCCGCTTTGACGCAAAAGGCGACCTCAGCCAGAGCCCCTACCGCGTCTTCCGATTCGACGGCACGCGCTTTGCGCCTTTGGAAAGCAACTGATGTTTCGCACCGGCCCGCGCAACCTGATCACCGACGTTGCCGGACTGCGCGTCGGCAACGCGTCCGATGCCAAGCTGAAATCCGGCGTTACGACCGTGCTCTGCGACGAACCGACGGTGGCCGGCGTTCAGATCCTGGGCGGTGCGCCGGGCACCCGTGAGACCGACCTGCTCGAACCGCACAATTCGGTCGATGTGGTGCACGCCGTAGTGCTTTCGGGCGGTTCGGCTTTCGGCCTCGACGCTGCATCCGGCGTGCAGGCGGCGCTGCGCGAACGCGGCATCGGCCTGGAGGTCGGAGGCTTTCGCGTGCCGATCGTGCCGTCGGCGATCCTGTTCGACCTGCGCAATGGCGGCGACAAGGATTGGGGCCTTTATCCACCCTACCGCGAGCTTGGCTATGAAGCAGCGCAAAACGCCGCTGCCGATTTCGAGCTCGGCACCATTGGCGCCGGCACCGGTGCGCTGACTTCGGGGCTGAAGGGCGGCCTCGGCTCGGCTTCGACGCTGCTGGACAACGGCATCACCATCGGTGCGCTGGCCGGCGTCAATCCGACCGGGTCGGTGACAACAGGCCGAACCCGCCATTTCTGGGCAGCACCGTTCGAAATCGGCGACGAATTCGGCGGACTTGGTTATCCCTCGCCGATGCCGGACGACGCGAAGCGTATCCTGCTGAAATACCGCGACAAGCACATGGGCAGACAGATGGAGACCGGCGGCAACACCACCATCGCCGTCATCGCCACGGACGCGGTTCTCACCAAGGCTGCCGCAAAGCGCCTGGCAATCTCGGCGCATGACGGCTTCGTGCGCGCCATCTGGCCCACCCACACGCCGGCCGATGGCGACCTGGTATTCGCGCTGGCAACCGGCACGAGCGGCATCGAACTCACCGCCGACGCGGCAATCGACCTCTATGCCGCAGCCGGCGCCACGATGGCGCGCGCCATCAGCCGCGGCGTGTTTGCCGCGACGCCGGCCGAAAACGATCTGTTTCCGGTCTGGTCATCGCGTTTGGGATAAACAGAGGCCCTCGATCATACTCGATCGGACTTTTCTTCCTCGAAGGTCACCGCGACATCGGAATTCGCGGACAGCCACACCTTGTTGCCGTCGACCTCGGCAATCAGGCTCACGGGAACATAATGGTGATGGCCCTTGTGAGTGCCCTGACCGCTATCGGCCTTGGTCAGCTTGATGCGCTGGCCGTCGACCTTGTCGACGGTGCCGACATGCACGCCATCGGCGCCGACGACTTCCATATGTTCACGAATTTTGCTGGTGTCGGTCATGGTGGTTCTCCATTGGGACTGCCGACATTAACAAATGAGGGGCCGATTGGATGCATCGGCTTTCGCACCGCACGACGTTTTGATTTCGTCGTGCTAGGGGATTGAAACGATCACGGGGGTGAAGACCGATGCGAATGCTATTTCTGTTTGCAGTTGCCCTGCTTGCACAGTTTGCGACCTCGATCGCCGCACGTGCCGGCGATGTCGCTGAACTTGAAATCCTCGGCTTCGCCAAGGACGGCAGTGTCTTCGCTTTCGAGGAATACGGCGTGCAGGATGGATCGGGCTTTCCCTATGCCAACCGCTACTACATCGACACCAGCACCGACAGCTTTCTCAAGGGCACGCCGATCCGGGTGCGGCTTGAGGACGAGAATGCCAAGCTCGACGCGGCGCGCCTTCAGGCCCGGCAAAAAGGTGAAGCCATCGTCAGTCAGGCCGAGCTGAGCGCCAACCGCGGCATGACAGCGGGTTTCAACCCGGTGACCGAACTTTCAGCCGATCCGCACCGGATGGCGGTCAACCCGCGCCCGATCTTCTCCCCGGTCGATCAGCCGCTCGAGTTCCGCCTCGATGAGCTGGGCATGAACAACACCGAAGGCTGCCAGAGCCAGGGCGAGATCAACGGTTTTCGCTTGCTGCGTATCGAGGCACAGGATGGTGGCACCACCAAGCTGCTGCACGAGGACAAGGCGGTACCGAAAAGCCGGGGCTGCCCGAACGGCTATCGCATTGGCGCCGTGCAAACCTTTTCAATGGACAGTCTCAGCGCCTATGCGGTGCTGATCGCGGTGCGCCAATACGGCTTCGAGGGGCCGGACTTTCGCTGGATCGCGGTGACCGGCCGCCTGTGACATCCCCTGTTCAAACTGCCAGGCGCAATCGCGCCCTGAATCGCCTTCGCCACGCGATGCCGGAACTTCGCATCGCGTTTTTCGGCGCCTTGTTGTGGGCGGTGACGATGGGTGCCAGCGCGCTCGTCAACTTGTTCTTGGACAACTGGGAGACCCCGGCGAAAATCCGCATTGTCACCCTCCTGTTTGCTGTGGGAGCTGCGCTGGCCTTTCCGATCGGCCTGTTTGCCGCGAAGCTGGTCTCGCAGGGCAGGCGCTGGGAAGTCGCCTTCGCAGCAGCCTTCGTGTGCCTTGCCGCAGCAACGGTCGGCCTGACCTCTGGGTTGTTTGCCCTGCAGTACCGCTCCTACTATGCCGAGTGGCATGCACCTGCCTTCACCCACACCTGGGCCCTCCAGTTCGTCTTCACGACCTTGATTGCGCTCTACCAGTTCGTGGTGCTGGGCATCCGGCTTTATTTTCCGCTTGGTTTCGTGGCCTTGTTTGCCGCGAGCGTCTGGTTTGCGCGCCAGCAGCGTTGAGCATTTTGCTCGCCTCTGTTAGGACGCGGGCAAACCTCTCGATACGTCAGGACTGACCGATGATCCCTCGCTATTCCCGGCCGGAAATGGTCGCCATCTGGTCGCCCGAAACCCGGTTTCGCATCTGGTTCGAAATCGAAGCCTATGCGTGCGATGCGCTGGCCGAACTCGGCGTCATCCCCAGGGAAGCGGCCAAAACCATCTGGGAAAAGGGCAGTGCTGCAAAATTCGATGTCGAGGCGATCGACGAGATCGAGCGCGTCACCAAGCACGACGTCATCGCCTTCCTGACCCATCTTGCCGAATTCGTCGGGCCGGACGCCCGTTTCATCCACCAGGGAATGACCTCGTCGGACGTGCTCGACACCTGCTTTGCCGTGCAGCTTACCCGCGCCAGCGACATCCTGCTCGCCGACATCGATGGCCTGCTCGCAGCGCTCAAGCGCCGTGCGTTCGAGCACAAGGACACCGTCACCATCGGCCGCAGCCACGGCATCCATGCCGAGCCGACCACCTTTGGCGTCAAGCTGGCGCAGGCCTATGCCGAATTCTCGCGCTGCCGCGAGCGCCTGGTGCATGCGCGCGAAGACATTGCCACCTGCGCGATTTCGGGCGCGGTCGGCACCTTCGCCAACATCGACCCCTATGTCGAGGAACATGTGGCGGCAAAGCTCGGCCTGAAGCCCGAGCCGGTCTCGACGCAAGTGATCCCGCGCGACCGCCACGCCATGTTCTTCGCCACGCTAGGTGTCATCGCCTCATCGATTGAGCGGCTGTCGATCGAGATACGGCATCTGCAGCGCACCGAAGTGCTGGAAGCGGAAGAGTATTTTTCGCCGGGCCAGAAAGGCTCCTCGGCAATGCCGCACAAGCGCAACCCGGTGCTGACGGAAAACCTCACCGGCCTTGCCCGCATGGTGCGCTCCATGGCGCTGCCAGCAATGGAGAATGTGGCGCTCTGGCACGAGCGCGATATTTCGCACTCGTCGGTCGAGCGCATGATCGGGCCGGACGCCACGGTGACGCTCGATTTCGCGCTGTCACGGCTGACCAGCGTCGTCGACAAGCTGCTCGTCTATCCCGACAACATGCTGAAGAACATGAACAAGTTCCGCGGTCTCGTGCATTCGCAGCGCGTCATGCTGGCGCTGACGCAGGCCGGCCTGTCGCGCGAAGACTCCTACCGGCTGGTTCAGCGCAACGCTATGAAGGTATGGGAGCAAGGCGCTGATTTTCTTGAAGAACTGCTCGCCGACAAGGAAGTGACCGCAGCGCTGCCGGAAGCTGAAATCCGCGAGAAATTCGACCTCGGCTATCACACCAAGCACGTCGACACGATCTTCAAGCGGGTGTTCGGCGAAGCCTGAGCTTCCTTCTCCCCGTATAGTGACGGGAAGAAAGACGCTCGCCAGATGGCAATCAGGCCTTGCCGGGAACAGTCCTGATGACCGTGCCCCAGGGATCTTCGCGGGTAATCGGGCTGGTCACATTGTCCGAACGCATTTCGACCCAAGCCAGGCCAGACCTGCTTGGATCGCGGCGGCCCGCACCCGAACTCCGCCAGGCGTTGGCGCCGATGTGATGGTGATAGCCGCCGGACGATAGGAACACCGCCTGGCCGCCATATTTGGCCACCGTGTCGAAGCCGAACTCCTGGTTCCACCAGGCCTCGGCGTCTTCCGGTCGGCCGACCCGCAGGTGGACATGGCCGATAATGCTGTTTTCGGGCGCGCCCTGCCAGCCGGCGTCACCCACCGGCACTTCGGCAACGACCGACGGAATGTTCAACCGCTCAGTCGCCATGGCAATCTTGTCGCCATTCCACTTCCAGTCCTGCGGACGGCGGTCGGCATAGATCTCGATGCCGTTGCCTTCGGGATCGGTCAGATACAGCGCTTCGCTGACCAGATGGTCGGAGGCACCCTCGATAGCGATCTTCTCGGCGATGGCATGGTTGATCCAGCGGCCGAGATCGGTGCGGCTGGGCAGCAGGAAGGCCGTGTGGAACAGGCCAGCGCTGCGCGGATCATCCGGCTTGGCAGAAGCATCGGCCTCGATGACCAGCAACGGACGGTTGGCTGCGCCCAGCGTGATCGCGCCGTCGGCACGGCTCAATTCCTGCAAGCCGACGACGCTGCGATAGTAGGCCGCGAGACTTTCAGCGTCGCGCGCTTTCAACCCAACGCGGGCAACGCTGACCGGCGTGGTGGCGGCAAAGGGCAGTTCACTCATCAAATGCTCCGATCGACCGGCCTGCGGTGAAGCTCCCAAGGCAAGAAGCCCCGCACCGCCAATCATCATACGTCGTGTCAGTTCCAAAAGTGAGGGCTTCCGCACACGGCTGTTTCTTTTCCTGGCCACCTTTCGTCCATCGGTATCGTTCACACAAGACGTGAAGAAGCGAACATCCTGTTCACTATTGTGATCAAGAGCGCTGTTCATGACCCGTTGCACGAAGCGACGTGGCTCGCTATTTCAGGCGCCATGAAGGTCAAGGAAGCAGATATTCTCATCGTGCCGGGCTACACCAATTCCGGGCCCGACCATTGGCAGAGCCGCTGGCAATCGAAGCTGTCGACGGCGCGCAGGGTCGAGCAGGCCGAGTGGTCGAAGCCGGTACGCGACGACTGGACAACCAGCGTGGCCAAGGCGGTCAACGAAGCCGAGAAGCCGGTCGTACTGATCGCGCACTCACTCGGCGTGGCCACGGCCGTGCAAGCCATCCCGCAGTTCCGCAAGCCGGTTGCCGGGGCCTTCTTCGTGGCGCCGCCCGATGTCGCCAATCCCGAGATCAGGCCGAGGCACCTGATGACCTTCGGCCCCTACCCGCGCGGGCCGCTGCCCTTTCCGTCCATCGTGATCGCCAGCCGCAACGATCCGTTCTGCGCCTTCGATGTCGCCGAGGACATTGCCGGAGCGTGGGGTTCGCTGTTCGTCGATGCCGGCGCGACCGGTCACCTCAACGCGGATTCGGGCTTTGGTCCCTGGCCCGAAGGCTCGATGACCTTCGCCAAATTCCTGACGGACCTGTAATACGTCGCTGTCAAAGCTTCCGCACGGACCCGCCCGGATAGGCCCGGCTGTGCTTGTGTGAACAATAATTTAATGCACATCGGGGTAAGATCTTCGGTGACGGCACGCTCTGTTCACCTGGAAGATTATTCTCGTGCGCTAAACGGGCAATTTTCCAAGAAAAAAGGCCCTACTTGCGCAAAGATGCTTCACTCGAATTGTTGAGAGGTGTCGCGGCACTCATTGTTCTGAATGGGCACTGTTTGCGTGCTTTTGCGCCGTTGGCGATAGGAGAGGGAGACAAGGCGGCGCAATCGCTCAAGACAAGTCCGGCTTTCATCGCCTTCAATGGCGGCTCCGCCGTCTACTTGTTTTTCGTGCTCTCTTCCTATGTGCTTGTGAAGCGTTATTTTCAGACCCGCGAGGCGCAAGACCTGTGGCTGGGTGCCATAAAGCGTTTGCCTCGTCTGGCTGGACCCGTGCTTGTCGTGGTTCTCTTGTCCTGTGTCCTCTTCAAGCTCGACCTGTATTTCTTCGAGGATGCGGCGGCGGTCACCCAATCTGAGTGGCTCGGCAGATTCGGCAATGCTCCAAAGGTTCTGTCGCGGGAGACAGCGAGTTTCTCCGATGCGTTCCTGCAAGGGGCCTGGCGGACGTTCATTTACGGCGACAAATATTATGACAGCAGCCTGTGGACCATGACGGTCGAGTTCTGGGGCAGCATGCTGACCTTCGCACTCGCCCCGATCGTCTTTTTCTTCCATGGCCGCGGGACGCTGGTATCCTGGTTTTGCATAGCGACAGGCGCATTCCTGACGGTACAAGTCAGCTACTTCTTTTGTGCCTTTCCGGCCAGCCTCCTGCTCTATCCGCTTCTCGCCATGGGATTTCGTCCGAATCCCTGGGTGAGAGGCGCCATGGCGATGATTTCCCTGGCGCTGCTGGGTTATGCGGGGGATGCGGTAGGCATATATCGGCCCTTTGCACTGCTTGAGGCTATGGTGTCCGATGATGTAGGCCTGCGGCAATCCTGCGTGGCCATTCCGGCCAGCATCATGTTGGTCTATGCCGTGCTGAGTACGGATGAGCCGCCGTCATGGTCTTCGGGCAAGGCGGCACGTTTCCTGGGCGATCTGTCCTTCCCACTCTATCTCGTGCATGTACCCGTCATCTGCTCGCTCGGGTCATGGGTCCTGCTGGCCAGCGGCTCCGCCGCGCTCGGCGCCGCCGCCGCCATACTGGGTTCGATCCTCGCGGCATTGCCGCTGATGGCCTTCAACAATTGGTGGGTCCGTGCACTCGGCGTCCTGTTCAACAAATTCAGACGCAGCAGACCAGCCGCGGCGATGACCGCGGCAGCGCGGGCCTGACGACACGATGCTGCAGCGACAATTGGGCTTGTAGCGACAATTGGTCCGTTCGGGTTCAGGACCCGATCGAATCCCTGACGCTGTTGATCAGGGCTTTTGCACCGAGTCCGATCAGCGCGTGTTCCGATCCCATGGCCAGCAGCCGGTAGCCCATCGATACGACACGACCGGCAATTGTCGGGTCGACAACATAGATCGCCGCATATTTGCCGGCCTTGCGGGTGCGCTCGGCGACCGACGCCACTGTCTCCATCATGCTTTCCAGTGTGGAATCGACCGTGGCGCCATTGCTCCAGGCGATCGAGAAATCCGATGGGCCGAGGAAGATGCCGTCGATGCCAGGCGTGTCGAGAATGCCATCGAGCGCATCGAGGGCGGCGCGCGTTTCGACCATGGCGAAGGCCAGCACGCGCTGGTTGGTGTCGCGCAGCCATTCGGCCTGGTCGCCCTTGCCGTGGCGCGGAAAGGCGTAGGTCGGGCCCCAGGAACGCTCGCCGACCGGCGGGTATTTCATGGCGGCGGCGAACAGTTTGGCGTCAGCCACCGAATTCACCATCGGCGCAATGACCGCCTCGGCGCCAAAATCGAGCGCACGGCTCGCCATGTCGAAACGTCCGACCGGAATGCGCACCAGCGCCGGCTTTCCGGCAGCGAGCACCGGCACCAGCCCACGCAGCACGCTATCCTCGTGATGGCCGCCATGCTGCATGTCGAGCGTGACGGCATCAAAGCCCTGCTTGGCGACGATTTCGACGGTCAGGGCATCCGGCACGCCGGACCATGCGGTGAACAGCGTTTCATCGGCTGCAAGACGGGACTTCAGGGACATCTAATCGCTTCCTTGTTAACGACAGCAGTTTCAGCCGGAAACCGCGGCAAAGGCAAAGAAAAACCGCCCGGATGGGCCGGGCGGTCGATTGGTCCAGTCATTCTTTGGTCTGTCGCAGGTTCTCTGTCGCAAAGCCGTTGGCCACTTTTGCGGAACCTGCTTCGGCCGGATCAGGTGTTCTTGATCTCTTCGATCGCCTGCGCCATCAACTCGTCCATGGTGCGGCGGATCTGATGGTCCGACTGGTCTACGCCGGCCGCATCGAAATCCTTGCGGATCTTGCGGAACACGTCGTGATCGCCGGCTTCCTCGATATCGGAAACAACCACTTCCCTGGCATAAGCGTCGGCGTCGGTGCCGGACTTTCCAAGCTTTTCGGCGGCCCACAGGCCGAGCGCCTTGTTGCGGCGCGCCGAGGCCTTGAACCGAAGCTCCTCGTCGAAAGCAAATTTGCGCTCGAAGCCCTCTTCGCGGTCTTTCATGCTGCTCATGGCGTCCCTCCGGGTCAAATTCGATTCGTTGGCGGTGGATATGTGTGTTGCCAAAGCACAAACCAAAAGGTCGCGGGCCGGTCAATACGCTTCGTCGCATGCTGCGCTGCGGCATTTCGGTCCCGAAAGCGGTTGATTGGAAGGATTTGCCGATTGAGCAAACGATGTGATTGGGATAGACCCGGCATTGAACCCTACCGTAAGCCGCACTATTTCAGGCAGACGGACAGGAAATGGCCAATTGCCGCCTGTCCGGAACCCCAGAGAAAAAATCAGATGAAAAATCGCCGCCGCATTTATGAAGGCAAGGCCAAGATCCTCTATGAGGGACCCGAGCCGGGTACGCTCATCCAGTTCTTCAAGGACGACGCCACCGCGTTCAACAAGAAGAAACATGAAGTCGTCGACGGCAAGGGCGTGCTCAACAACCGTATTTCGGAGCACATCTTCAACCACCTCAACCGCATGGGCATCCCGACCCACTTCATCCGCCGGCTCAACATGCGCGAGCAGCTGATCAAGGAAGTCGAGATCATTCCGCTCGAGGTGGTCGTGCGCAACGTCGCCGCCGGTTCGCTGTCCAAGCGCCTCGGTATCGATGAAGGCACCGTTCTGCCGCGCTCGATCATCGAATTCTATTACAAGGCCGACGCGCTCGACGATCCGATGGTGTCGGAAGAGCACATCACCGCGTTCGGCTGGGCGAGCCCGCAGGAGATCGACGACGTCATGGCGCTGGCCATCCGCGTCAACGACTTCCTCTCCGGCCTGTTCATGGGCGTCGGCATCCAGCTCGTCGATTTCAAGATCGAATGCGGCCGTCTGTTCGAGGGCGACATGATGCGCATTGTCGTCGCCGACGAGATTTCGCCGGATTCCTGCCGCCTGTGGGACGTGGCGACGCATGACAAGCTCGACAAGGATCGTTTCCGCCGCGACATGGGCGGCCTCGTCGAAGCCTACCAGGAAGTTGCCCGCCGCCTCGGCATCATGAACGAGAACGAGCCGCCGCGCCCCACCGGCCCGGTGCTTGTCGCCTCGACCGACGGCCTCAAAGGCAAGCCGCACTGAATAGCGGCTTGCAACCCGATAGTCAGAACAGGAGCATGTCCAGCGTGATCAAGGCCCGCATTACCGTCACACTCAAGAACGGCGTGCTTGACCCGCAAGGCAAGGCGATCGAACACGCGCTGTCGGGCCTGGGTTTTGGCGGCGTCGGCGCGGTGCGGCAGGGCAAGGTGTTCGACGTCGAGCTGGCGGAAAGCGACAAGGCCAAAGCCGAGGCGGACCTCAAGGCGATGTGCGATAAGCTGCTGGCGAATACGGTGATTGAGAATTATAGTGTAGCGATTACCTGAGGTTGCGCCGGAGGCACTATGCCGGAAGTCACGAATGAGCTGATGTACGAGCTTCTTAAGCGCGTGCATCATGAAATTGGTGAACTTCGTCAGGATGGTTCCGAGACGAAGCGGGAATTGAATGTGTTGCGGGGTCACATGGTGGCGACGCAAAGCGATATCCATAACATTTATGGCATTCTCGCCCGTCAGGACGAGCGCCTCGAACGCATAGAACGACGCCTCGACTTACGCGAACTCGCCGAAAACCAAAGGCCTTTCGAACCGAAATGAAATCAGCTGTCGTCCTTCTGCCTGGCCTCAACCGCGACCGTGACATGATCGCGGCGCTGACCAAGATTTCGGGAAAGCCGCCGATCACTGTTTGGCAGACCGACACCGAAATCCCCGATGTCGACCTGATCGCCATTCCCGGCGGTTTTTCCTTTGGCGATTATCTGCGCTGCGGCGCGATTGCCGCGCGCATGCCGGTCATGCGGGCGGTGGCCGAAAAGGCAGCCGCGGGCGTGACGGTTATCGGCGTCTGCAACGGTTTCCAGATCCTGGTCGAGGCCGGCCTGCTGCCGGGCGCCTTGATGCGCAACACATCGCTGAAATTCGTCTGCCGGCAAGTGAAGCTTGAGATCACCAACGCCAACACGATGTTCACCCGCCGCTATCGGCCAGGACAGATCATCCGCACGCCGGTTGCGCATCATGACGGCAATTATTTCGCCGACGCCGACACACTCGCCCGTCTCGAAGGCGAAGGCCAGGTGGTGTTCCGCTATGCGGACGGCACCAATCCCAACGGCTCGATCAACGACATTGCCGGCATCATCAACGACCGCGGCAATGTGCTCGGCCTGATGCCGCACCCGGAAAACCTGATCGAAGCAGCCCATGGCGGTACTGACGGCCGTGGACTGTTCGAAAGTGCGCTTGGCATCGCCGCCTGACCTCTTCGAGGCAAGCGTCTTGAAAACATCCGGACATTCCTGTCTCTTTGTCGAGGCAAGTCCAGTTCATGGGGGAGAAAAACGGTCATGAAACTCTATTCGCGGCCGTTGTCGCCCTACTCGTCGATCGTGCGGGCGCTGGCCTACATCAAGGACGTGCCGCTCAAGATCATCGCGCCGCCGCCCGGCTTTCCCATCCCGGAAGGATTTCGCGCCATCTCGCCGATGAACCGGATTCCGGTGCTGATCACCGGCTCTGGCGAAACGATCGTCGAATCGGTGGTCATCGCCGAGTATCTCGAAGAGCGGTTTCCGGAACCGGCTCTGCTGCCGCCCGATTCCAAGGACCGCGCGCTGGTGCGCATGTTCGCCCGCATCACCGATCTCGATGTGCTGACCCCGATGATGAAGCTTTTCGAGCTTCATTCCATGCCGAAGCGAAACAGTGCCGAGATCGACGCCCAGTTCATCCGCCTGCACCACGGGCTGGCAGCGATCGAGGAGCGCATGGCGCACGGGCCCTTCGCGCTCGGTGACGATATCAGTTTCGCCGATGCCTGGCTGACGCCGACGCGGTTCATCTTCAACAATTTCCGCGCCATGACAGGCCGCCGCGACCTGCTCGACGCCTACCCGAAATTCGACGCCTATGAGCAGATCGCCTCGCAGCACCCGGCATTGTCGCGGGTGTGGGGCGAGATGACCGACGGCCAGAAGATATTTCTGTCCGAGCTTGAGATGGGTGCCGCTTGACCAGGAGCAAGGCGATCGCGCTGGTTGCCGCGGCGGCTTTCGCTCTCACATCCTGCCAATCGACCCCGAAGAGCACGCCTGTGCCCTCGGGCAAGAGTGCAGCGCTGCTGGCCATGGAACAGGTGGCGATATCGGCTCATAAATGCTGGATCGCCAGCAAGGACCCAGCCTTCAAACAATATCAGATGGCCAATGAACTGAATTCGTTCAGCGGCACGCCGCGTTTCCTGCTGGTGCCGGCCAAACACTATGGCGGCAAACCGTTGCTGGTCGTTCAGGCGCAAGGCAACTCAAGCCGCGTCGATGTGTTCGGACCGCTGATGAACGATCCGCTCGGCGCGCGCATCGGCTCGGACATCGCCCGCTGGCAAGCCGGCAATCCGGCCTGCGCCGCGACCGCCTAGCCCATGGGCCGCGTCCTGCAGATGACGGGGCTGGTCATTGGCCTGGCCGGGCTCGTCCTGCAGTTCTGCATCAGCATTCCGGCGTCGATGGAGGCAGGCCGCAGCCTGCTCGGCTCCATCGTTTTCGTTTTTAGCTTCTTCACCATCCTGACCAACATCGGTGCGGTGCTGGTGTACGCGTCGCTGCTGTCGCCCGCCGGCTATGCTTGGCTGCCGGCCTTCGCCGGGACGCGCATACGGGCCGGCGTTGCCGTTTCGATCGCGTTGGTCTTCATCATCTACGCCACGGTGCTGGCACAGCTCTGGCAGCCGCAGGGACTGTTCCTGCTCTGCGACGTCCTGCTGCACTATGTGACGCCGGTGCTGTTCGTGTTGTGGTGGCTGACATCAGGCGCCGACGGTCGGACGCGCTGGAGCGACATCTCCTGGTGGGTGCTCTATCCCGTCGCCTATCTGATCTATGCGCTGATGCGGGCGCCGTTTGCAGGCGAGGTGCCCTACCCGTTCCTGGACGTCGCCAGGAACGGCCCGGCCAGCGTTGCCATCTCGGCGGCCGCCATCACCGGACTTTTTCTCGTGCTGTGCGTGGTCGCCGTCCTTGCGGACCATGGCGTTGCGCGCACCCGGCTATTGAGCGTCCGCTAGAGCGGCATGCATTGGCACCTCTGCGACGCCAAGCGATTCCGCTTGGCTGCAAAATGCCTTGGCTTTCAGTCCCAGAAGGGTCTGATACCCTCGCGGTGGGCATCGCAGCGCGAGAGCCCGATATCCTTGAGTTGGTCATCGGTCATTTCCAGAAGCGCCAGCCTGCTGCGCCGACGCTCCAGCAGATGGCCGATCCATCTCGCCAGCGACCTGACCAAGCGCACCAGACGGGTGACAAAGCCACTTTGGCTCGGTGGGCGTGCCGATTGACCTGATAGCTCGACTCTCGAAGAGCGGATTGTAGCGATTGTGCTCATTTTCTTTCGACCCGAATTCCAAATTGCACCCTTTTTGGTGCAACTCCGATATGTATTGACTCACAATTCGGTGCAATATAGAGAATTGTCACCATGACAAATTGGCTTCCAGATCTCACTGACGGCTCCGGCCCGCTGTATCAGCGCCTGGCGGATTCAATCGAAACGGATATCGATCGGGGTGTGATCGAAGCCGGAGCAAAGCTGCCGCCGCAACGCGACCTCGCCTACGACATCGGCACTACGGTCGGCACGGTCGGCCGGGCCTATCAATTGCTGCGCGAGCGCGGCCTAGTAAGCGGCGAAGTCGGGCGTGGAACCTATGTACTCGGTCAGCGCGCCGACGGCGCGAAACCGAACCTGCCGGCGCCGGTCACCAGTGGCGAAGGCACTCGCCATATCGATGCACCGCGCGGCAAATTGCGTTTCGACAGCACGGCAGCGCCAGACATCGGCCAGGGCGCTGATATCGCCGATATCCTGTCGCGCACGACGCAGGACCACCCGCATGAGATTTCAAGCTATACCAGGGATTTCCCCGACCGCTGGTTCGAAGCCGGCGCCCGCTGGCTATCGCGCAATTCGTTCAGACCTAATGGCGAGACCATCGTCCCCACACTCGGCACCCACGCCGCGGTGATGGCGGCGATCGCGGCGCTCACCACCCCTGGCGACTATGTCGCCTTCGAGCACCTCACCTACTCGCAGATTTCCCGTAGCGCCGGCCTGATCGGCCGACGCACCGCACTGGTGGCATCGGACGACCAAGGTATCGACCCCCAGGATTTCGAGCGCGTCTGCGCGCAAAAGCATCCCAGGATGATCTTCCTGATGCCGACGGCGCAGAATCCCACGCTGGCGACCTTGTCGGCGGCGCGCCGCGAGGCAATCGCGCGTGTCGCGCGCGAATACAATGTCATCCTCATCGAGGACGACCTCTACGGCAATTTGACCGACGATCCGACACCGTTGCTGGCCGAATACGCGCCAGAACGCACCATTGTGGCGGGTGGCCTGTCCAAGTCGGTCGCGGCCGGTGTGCGCGGCGGCTGGCTTTCCTGCCCGCCTGCCTATCGCCATCGCATCCGCGTCGCCCACAAGATGATGACCGGCGGCATGCCTTTCCTGCTGGCCGAGGTGAATACAAGGCTGGTGCTGTCTGGCCAGGCGGACGAGATACGCAAGCGCAGCATCGGCGAAATCCGCGCCCGCATCGGAATCGTGCGAGAGACTTTGGCCGGCTTCGCGTTCAAGGCACACGACAGGGTGCCTTTTGTCTGGATGACCCTACCCGATCCCTGGCTTTCCGGCACCTTCAAGAACGCCTGCCTCGAACATGGCGTGCTGATCGACGACGAGGACGAGTTCAAGGCCGGCCGTTCCGAGCAGGTTTTCCACGGCGTCCGCTTCGGCATTTCGCAGCCACGGCAGCGCAAGGACATCGCCGAGGGTGTCGCGGTGATCCGGCGACTTCTCGATGAAGGCCGTGCCGGCTACGACAGCTTCTCCTGACGCCCTGTGGTTTTGTCCGGTTTTCCGTCGTTTTCGTCGAACCATGGGTGTATCGACCTTAAAGCTTGCGATAAGACGTGACTCAAAATCCCAACGCGCCCCGGATAAAAATCGCTGCCCATGACCATTTCCAATTCCGTGCCGATCACCCCCGAACTCATCGCCGCGCACGGGCTGAAGCCCGACGAGTATCAGCGCATTCTCGATCTTGTCGGGCGCGAACCGAGCTTCACCGAACTCGGCATCTTCTCGGCGATGTGGAATGAGCATTGTTCGTACAAATCGTCGAAGAAGTGGCTGCGCACGCTGCCGACCACGGGCCCGCAAGTCATCCAGGGCCCAGGCGAGAATGCCGGCGTGGTCGACATCGGCGACGGCGACTGCGTCGTCTTCAAGATGGAGAGCCACAACCACCCGTCCTACATCGAGCCCTATCAGGGTGCGGCGACCGGCGTCGGCGGCATATTGCGCGACGTCTTCACCATGGGCGCGCGGCCGATCGCTGCGATGAATGCGCTGCGCTTCGGCGCGCCTGACCACCCCAAGACCAGGCATCTCGTTTCGGGCGTGGTTTCCGGGGTCGGCGGCTATGGCAACGCCTTCGGCGTGCCGACGGTCGGCGGCGAGGTCAATTTCGACGCCCGCTACAACGGCAACATCCTGGTCAACGCTTTTGCGGCCGGCATTGCCAAGACCGACGCGATCTTCCTGTCGGAAGCCAAGGGCGTCGGCCTGCCTGTCGTCTATCTCGGCGCCAAGACCGGCCGCGACGGCGTCGGCGGCGCCACCATGGCTTCAGCTGAATTCGACGACAAGATCGACGAGAAGCGCCCGACCGTGCAGGTCGGCGATCCTTTCACCGAAAAGTGCCTGCTGGAAGCCTGCCTCGAACTGATGGCCTCGGGCGCCGTGATCGCCATCCAGGACATGGGTGCCGCCGGCCTGACCTGCTCGGCGGTCGAGATGGGTGCCAAGGGCGACCTCGGCATCGAGCTCGATCTCGATAAGGTGCCGGTGCGTGAAGAGCGCATGAGCGCCTACGAAATGATGCTGTCGGAAAGCCAGGAGCGCATGCTTATGGTGCTGCGCCCCGAAAAGGAACAGGAAGCCGAGGCGATCTTCCACAAATGGGGGCTCGACTTCGCCATCGTCGGCAGGACCACCGACGATCTGCGTTTTCGCGTGCTGCACCAAGGGGATCAGGTCGCCGACCTGCCGATCAAGGATCTCGGCGACAAAGCACCGGAATATGACCGGCCGTGGGTCGAGCCGAAGAAGCCGGCGCCGCTGGCCGCCGATGACGTGCCGCAAGCCGACGTGGCCGATGCGCTGTTGAAGCTGCTCGGCGGACCGGATCTTTCCTCGCGCCGTTGGGTCTGGGAGCAATACGACACGTTGATCCAGGGCAATTCGCTGCAGCTTCCCGGCGGCGATGCCGGTGTGGTGCGCGTCGACGGCCATCCCACCAAGGCGCTCGCTTTTTCGTCCGACGTGACGCCACGCTATTGCGAGGCCGACCCTTATGAGGGCGGCAAGCAAGCGGTGGCCGAATGCTGGCGCAATTTGACCGCCACCGGCGCCTTGCCGCTGGCCGCCACCGACAATCTCAATTTCGGCAACCCGGAGCGGCCCGAGATCATGGGTCAGCTGGTCGGTGCGGTGAAAGGTATCGGCGAGGCCTGCCGCGCACTCGGCTTCCCGATCGTCTCCGGCAATGTCTCGCTCTACAACGAAACCAACGGCCAGGGCATTTTGCCGACGCCGACAATCGGCGGCGTCGGTCTGATCGCCGACTGGTCGAAGATGGTGCGGACCGGCTTTGCCGCGCAAGGCCAGATGATCCTGCTGGTCGGCGCGCCGGACTCCTGGGGAACGCATCTTGGCCAGTCGGTCTATTTCAGGGACATCCACGGCCGCACCGATGGCCCGCCCCCGCCGGTCGATCTGGACCATGAAAAACGCGTCGGTGACCATGTGCGCGCTCTGATCGCATCCGGCATCGTCACGGCGGCGCATGACGTGTCCGATGGCGGTATCGCGGTGGCTTTGGCCGAAATGGCGATGGCCTCCGGCATCGGCGCGACCGTTCCCGGGCTTGTCGGGACCGATCCCATTCCGGTGTGGTTCGGTGAGGATCAGGGCCGTTATCTGCTGACGCTGTCGATCGACCCGCATGGCGATGAATGGGACGCCATCCGCAAGCAGCAGGGCGAACTCGGCATCTTCGCGCCGTGGATCGGCTCTACCGGCGGCAGCGCGCTGAAGCTTGGTGAGGCGCGGGCAATCCCGGTCAGCGAACTGACCGGGGCGCACGAGGGCTGGTTCCCGCGCTTCATGGGTCAGGCCAGCTGACCGGAGCATGATCCCGAAAAGTGGAAACCGGTTTTCGGAAAAAGGTCATGCTCAACCACAGAAATTGGCTGCCCGGGCGCTGCTTGCAGTCGTCTTCTGGCCGTCGCTGTTCTTCTTCTGGTTCCTCGGGCCGTTCGTCTTCTTCCTGCTGTCGACGACCTCAAGCGAGGTTTGCGCCCGGCTGGAAACGCGCTCGCAGTTTCTTGCCGCGGCTAATGGCGCCATCCCGATGCTCATCGCGCAGAACCTCATCTATGCGATTCCGATCGTCTCCCTGGTGCTTTGGGGCCGCCTTGCACCGGATCCGGCACGGGCAAGGCATATCGTCACCTGCATTAAGCTTTTTGCCTGCGCGGCCGTCATAGGGGCGCTGTGGGAGTACGGCTCTTCGCTCGTCTGCGACGGTTACGGTCAACCGTTCTTCTCGCCAGCCTGGCAGATGACGAGTTATCTCCCCATAATCAGCCTGATTATCAACATTCCCCTCTATGTGCTGACTTTCAGCCTTGGCCGTGCTTTTTCGACACGTGAGGACGTCGCCGAGGATGAAGCAAGCCCACGGGCCCCTGATGTTCCCGAATCGTCTTGCCCTTGATGGGACAGAACGGCTTCAATCCGGACCGGAAAGGCTTTAGGCTCGCCCGACTCTCATGTTATGGCCGGCTACCGGCCGCTCGAAACAGGATTCTGCCATGGCAATGGATGCCCGCGACATCGAAAAACTGATCAAGGACGGCATTCCGGACGCCAAGGTGACGATTCGCGATCTCGCCGGCGACGGCGACCATTATGCGGCCGAGGTGGTGGCCGAGAGTTTTCGGGGAAAAACCCGCGTGCAGCAGCACCAGATGGTCTATGACGCGCTGAAGGGCAATATGGGCGGCGTGCTGCACGCGCTCGCGCTGCAGACCAGCGTTCCCGACTAAAACGCACCGGAAAACAACCGCAACCACACGAGTCAGTGTCGAGGGAACCGCTTGGCCCAACACAGCCCATCCTTTGCGCCATTTCAGCCACGGCACGGCTAAAGTCTTGTTTCGAGCAATCGTTGGGTTTATTTGAATGGAAATGTTTCGAGCCTGACTCCCACAGGCGGGAAAGGATATTCAATGAGCGGCATCAACGACTACATCGACAACGAAGTGAAGGGCAACGACGTCGTCCTTTTCATGAAGGGCACGCCCGGTTTCCCGCAATGTGGGTTTTCCGGCCAGGTCGTCCAGATTCTTGACTATATCGGCGCGGACTACAAAGGCGTGAATGTTCTGGACTCCGCCGAACTGCGCCAGGGCATCAAGGAATATTCCAACTGGCCGACGATCCCGCAGCTTTACGTCAAGGGCGAATTCGTGGGCGGCTGCGATATCGTGCGTGAGATGTTCCAGGCGGGCGAACTTCAGACATTCCTTGTCGAAAAGGGCGTCAGCGTCAAAGGCGCCGCCTGACTTTTGTTTTCGTGCATGTCGGCCGCCTGACCGCCGCACACATGCATGAAACGCAGGGCACCTCGGCAATTTTCATGTCCTGAACTAAGGACCAAGACGAGCCAATGCGCCGGCCCGCCGGCGCATTTTCGTTTGAAAGATCGGACTTGCCGTGGACCAGCAAAAGTCAGCGCCGCAATCGGCAAGCAAACTGCCCATTCCTCGCTGGGAATTCATTGCGCTGTGCGCTGCGCTGATGGCGCTGAACTCGCTGGCCATCGACATCATGCTGCCCGCTCTGCAGCAGATCGGCGCCTCGCTTGGCGTCGAGAACGAAAACCACCGGCAATATGTGATCACCGCCTATATTCTGGGCTTTGGCGGCGGCCAGCTGTTCTTCGGGCCGATCTCGGATCGCTTCGGCCGTCGCGCACCGCTGGTCGCCGGGCTGGTGATCTATGTCGCCGCGGCTGCGGCGGCCGCCGTTGCACCAAGCTTTGAAACACTCCTCTTGTGCCGGGCCGTGCAAGGCATTGGTGCTGCCGCCACCCGCGTCATCGCCGTCTCGATCGTGCGCGATACATTCGACGGCCGGCGCATGGCCGAGGTGATGTCGCTGATCTTCATGGTGTTCATGGCGATCCCTGTCATTGCTCCCGGCATCGGTCAGTTCATCATGCTGTTTGCGACCTGGCATTGGATCTTCGTCACCATGGCCGTCGGTGCGCTCATTGTCTCGGCCTGGTCGCTGCTGCGCCTGCCTGAAACATTGCATCCCGAACATCGCCGGCCGCTGACCGTCAACTCCATCCTCGGCGGGTTTCGCATCGTGCTCACCAACCGCGTTGCGATCTGCTATGCCTTCGCCAGCACCTTCATTTTCGGCGCCATGTTCGGCTTCATCGCCTCGGCGCAGCAGATCTATGTCGACATATTCAATGTCGGCGAGATGTTCCCGGTCATCTTCGCCGGGGTTGCGGGCGTGCTTGCTTTCTCCAACTTCCTGAACTCGCGCCTTGTCGGCCGCATCGGCATGCGCCGCCTGTCGCAGAGCGCGCTGCTGCTGTTCCTGGTCATCAGCCTTGCCTGGCTGGTCGTTTCGCTGGAAATGAAGATGCCGCTCTGGCTGTTCATCACCTTCTTTGCCTGCGCCATGGTTCCGTTCGGCGCGCTCGGCGCGAATTTCAACGCGCTGGCCATGGAGCCGCTCGGCCAACTGGCCGGCACGGCATCGTCCATCCTGGGTTTCATGCAGACTTTTCTCGGCGGCATTCTTGGCACGCTGATCGGCCAGGCGTTCAACGGCACTGTGACGCCGCTGGCCGCCGGCTTCTGCAGCGTCTCGGTCGCAGCGCTGCTGATGATTTTCATCGCCGAGCGCGGCAAGATGTTCCAGCCGCAGAATCCACCCGTTTCAGGACACATCACCGACTTGCATTAAGACGCACCCTCAAGGGCTGCCGTGAAGCGAGGGGCAAGCATACGCCCCGCGATGGCTTCGCCCATGCTGTCCGAAAAGGGCAATGGCAGGGCGTCGTCGAGTGCCCTGAGGATTGAAGCCACGAAGGCCCGGCTGAGCTGGGGATCGGTCCCCAGATCGGAATATGTGGCGCGAGGCTTGCCGATCAGTGTGCCGTTGCGACGAAGCGAGAATCGCAGCGTCAGGGACATGCCGGCGGTTCCGGGCGGCGGCTTCCAACAGGCGTAGATTGCGTCGGACATCTCTTTTATCGTGTCGACGGGATCGGGGCTACGACAGCTGCGCTCTTGCGATCTTGCTTCGTGGGAGCTGGCAAACAAGGCGGCGGCAAGAGCCGCCGCGACGATTGCGAACCGAAGTTTCATTCGAGTGCCTCCGGATCTGCGTGAGATTGCAACGCTCCTTTAGCCGGACACCGCCGGTTCGGACACTGGCCGCAGGACTTGATCCTATTGCGCCCAAAGCTCGCGGCGCAATTCGTGCCAGCTTTCCCGATCGGGCGCGACAAGCAGGCCGCCGCCGAGATGCGAGGGCAGATAGGCGCTGCCATCGAAACGCGCGGCATGACCACCGGCCTCGGCATGGATCAGCACGCCGGCCAGATGGTCCCACGGCATCAGCTTGTTGTAGACGACGAAGTGGGCATGGCCGCTGGCCAGCAGGCGGTATTCGTGCGCCGCGCAGCGGTAGGCGAATTGCGACAGGATCTTCGTCTGGTTGCGCGCCAGCCGCGACCGCTCCGGCTCGGGCATATATTGCCAGGAGACCGAGCCTGTCATTTCCGAGATCGGCGCAGGTGCGGCGACATGCACCTTCTCGATGCTGCCATGCGCATGCCGGATATGGCTGCCGGCGCCTTTGGCACCGATCAGCCAGTCCTTGCCGACGGGATCGTGGATGATGCCGGCAACGGTCTCGCCCTTGACCACGACCGCCAGCATGACGCCGAACAAGGGCACGCCGGAGGCGAAGTTGAAAGTGCCATCCACCGGGTCGATGACGAAAGCCAGATCGGCCTCGCCTAGGCCTTCAAGCAGCGCCGGATTGTCGGAACAGGCCTCCTCGCCGACGACCATCGCCTGGGGATAACGCTCGCGCAGCCGCGCGGTGATGAGCCGCTCGGCATCGACGTCGGCTTCCGTCACCAGGTCCGCGGCAGAGGTCTTCTGGCGGATGTCGCCCTCGCCCAGCCGGCGAAAGCGAGGCATGATTTCGGCTTTCGCGGCGTCGGATAGAAGGCCAGCGAGCCAGTCGATCGCAGTATCGTCAAATGTCATCGGCTTGCCTTGTGCCGACGGTCTCATTGAGCGCCGCGAAATCGAACAGCTTTCTGTCGAGCAAATGCGATGGCCTGCTGTTCGACAGCGCGCGCAGCATCGTGTCCTTGCGGCCGGGCATGCGCTTTTCCACGCCCTCCAGCATGGCCTTCATGGCGTTGCGCTGGAGACCCTCCTGGCTGCCGCAGAGATCGCAGGGAATGATCGGGAATCGCATCGCGGTAGCAAATTTCTCGAGGTCGCCCTCGGCGCAATAGCTCAGCGGCCGCAGCACCATGACGTCGCCGTCGTCGTTGAGCAGTTTTGGCGGCATGGCGGCGAGACGGCCGCCGTGGAACAGGTTCATGAAGAAGGTCTCGAGAATGTCCTCGCGATGGTGGCCGAGCACCAGCGCCGAGCACCCCTCCTCACGCGCTATACGGTAGAGATGGCCGCGCCTGAGACGCGAACAGAGCGAGCAATAGGTGCTGCCGGCAGGCAGCTTGTCGGTGACGACGGAATAAGTGTCCTGATATTCGATGCGATGCGGGATGGTGTATCTGTCGAGATAATCGGGCAGAATGTGCTTGGGGAAATTCGGTTGGCCCTGGTCGAGATTGCAGGCCAGCAATTCGACCGGCAGCAGCCCGCGCCATTTGAGATCGAGCAGCACGGCGAGCAGCCCGTAGGAATCCTTGCCGCCCGACAGCGCGACCAGCCAGCGTTGGCCGGGCTTCACCATCGAAAAATCCTCGATCGCCTGCCGGGTCAGCCGCAACAGCCGCTTGCGCAATTTGTTGAACTCGACCGAGGACGGCGCATCTGCGAAAAGCGGATGGAAGCCGCCCGCGATGTCGGCTGCTGATTCAAGCGATTCGGCGTCTGGCAACATGTTCATGGCGTCGGTTCCGAAATCCTGGAGCAACGATCGTTCGGCACTTCGTTGCGCCCGGGAGTAGCGGACATGGCCGAGAAAGAAAAGGCAGACAAAGAAAAGGCCGCCTCGAGGCGGCCTTTGAATGGTATCGCAAATGCGTTCGCTCAGCGCGAACGGAATTCGTCGCTTAGCGCGAATAGAATTCGACGACCAGGTTCGGTTCCATCTGCACGGCGAACGGAACGTCCGCCAGGCCGGGGATGCGCGAGAAGGTCGCGACCATCTTGTTGTGATCGGCTTCGATGTAGTCCGGCACGTCGCGCTCGGCGAGACCGACCGCTTCCAAAACGATAACCAACTGCTTCGACTTTTCGCGGACTTCGACGACGTCGCCCGGCTTGCAGCGGTACGAGCCGATGTTGACGCGCTTGCCGTTGACGTTGACGTGGCCATGGTTGACGAACTGACGGGCGGCGAAAATGGTCGGCACGAACTTGGCGCGGTAGACGACCGCGTCGAGACGCGACTCGAGCAGGCCGATCAGGTTCTCCGAGGTGTCGCCCTTGCGGCGGTCCGCCTCTTCATAGACCTTGCGGAACTGCTTTTCCGAAACGTCGCCATAGTGACCCTTCAGCTTCTGCTTGGCGCGCAGCTGCAGGCCGAAATCGGAAAGCTTGCCCTTGCGGCGCTGGCCATGCTGGCCGGGGCCGTATTCACGCTTGTTGACCGGGGACTTCGGGCGGCCCCAGATATTTTCGCCAAGACGGCGGTCGATCTTGTACTTCGCGGATTCGCGCTTGCTCATCGCATTCCCTTTTCAAAACAACACACCCGGAACCTCATGGTCCGGGTGAAGGAAACGCGCCCTCCTCTGGCCTCCGTTTTCGAGACCTGACAGGGTTTTCCCACGCAACGCGGCGGAAAACCCACGGGACACGTCAGTTCAAACAAGATAGCAGAATTGAGTTTCCACGCATCTTGCGCACATAAAGAAAACCACCGGGCATTGCGGCCCGGTGTTGGCGCGCTGATTAAACGGAGATTTAACCGGTGTCAAGCTCACTGCTGGCCTTGGGTTTGGCGGCGATATAGCGTCTCTGGGTTGAGTGCGGTGCCGGACGTGGCGGGAGGTTGCGCCAACGGCATTAGGAAGGGACTTGAGCAAAGGAGCCACAATTCGCATGAAGAAGTTCTTCCTTACCCTGACGGGAGCCGCGGTGTTGGCGGGATCCATGGCGGTCATAACGCCGGAGCCGGCAATGGCGCGGCACTGGAGTGGCCACCGGCAGCACGAGGTCTGCCGCATCGTGGTCAAGAAGAAGATTGTCTGGCGGCACGGCCACAAGAGGGTCATCCGTTACAAAGTCAAGCGCTGCTGGGCGCGCTGGTAGGCTCCCGGTTCGGTCTCAGGCGGCCGACATATCGTTTCAAAGCCCGCGGTCTTGGCCGCGGGCTTTTTCATTCCGGCTCATGTTCTTATGGACGAGCTTGTTATCGATGGCGAAACGCGGATGCCCTGATCCCTAATGTTTCGATTTCTTCTCCGGCAGGCTTTTGCGCTTCGTCTCGGCGAATTCCTCAAGTTGCTTCTCGCTCATCGATTCGTACATTCCCTTGGAAGCGCCCTTGAGTTCGCCCTTCTTCATCTCGCCGCGCTTGGCCGACAAGGCGGCGCCAGCGGCTTTCTGCTGGGCTTTCGAGGTGGCTGGCATGGCTGATTCTCCCTTCATTGCCTGAGAGAAAACGCGACAAGCCAGCCAATGTTCCGGATATCAGGCGACCGTCAGGCCAAAGCCCTGCATGAGCCGGCTGGTAGCGAAGTCCACCTTGCCGGAGGTGAAGACTGCAATGTCGGGCTCACCCACCGGCAGCGGTCCGTCGACCGGTGCAAGCAGCGACATGGCGCGGCGGGCGATCGCTTCGGCCGGGTCGATCCAGTCGACCGGCCAGGGTGCGGTCTTGCGCATGCGGTTGGCCAGGAACGGATAGTGCGTGCAGCCGAGCACGACGATGTCGGTGCGGGCGCCATCCTTCTCGACAAAGCATGGTGCGATCTCCTGACGCACGATCTCCTCATCGACGAACCCCTCGCGCATGTAAATCTCGGCCAGCGGGGCGAGCCGGTCCGAGCCGACGAGCCGCACATGGCATTTCTGCGCCCATTTGCCGATCAGGTCGCGCGTGTATTGACGCTTGACCGTGCCGGGCGTCGCCAGCACCGAGACCAGCCCGGAGCGCGTGCGCTCCGCCGCCGGCTTGATCGCCGGCACCGTGCCGACAAAGGGATGGCCCGGGAATTTCGCGCGCAGCGCATCGATCACCAGCGTCGACGCGGTGTTGCAGGGGATGACCGAAATCTCGGGCCGAAATTTTTCCAACAGCGCGCCGAACAGGCCAAGGATATGGGCGTTGAGGGCCGGTTCCTCCCAGGCGCCATAGGGAAACGCGGCGTCATCGGCGACATACACGAAGCGGCGATCGGGCATCAGCACGCGCGCTTCGCGCAGCACGGTGAGCCCGCCGATGCCCGAATCGAACATCAGGATCGGCCGCTCAGTCATTGTCGGAGCCCTTTCCGCCGAATGGCGGTATGTCGTCGTCCTTGACGGTGTCGGCAAGGCTATTGCCTTCCGCCTTGCGGGCACGTGCGGCGGCCGCGGGCAACCGCCTTGGATCGTCGCCCGGGGAACCATCGCCGCGCGGCATCGCCGGCGAAAACCGGTCGAGCGACGAGATGATGCCGCGCAGCACCTTGAGCTCCGGTTCGGCAAATCCGGGGCGCGTCAGTACGGCGCGCAGATTGTCGACCATCTTCGGCTTCTTCGGGGCCGGCCGGAAATAGCCGCGCGCTTCCAAGGCACCTTCGAGATAGGCGAACAGCCCGTGCAGTTCTTCCTTGCTTGCCGGCTTCATATCCGGGCCGGAAAAATTGGTCTTGGTCTCGTCCTCGAGGCCGGACTTCATCCATTCGTAGGACATCAGCAGCGCGGCCTGGGCGATGTTGAGCGAGGAGAAATCGGGATCGACCGGAAAGGTGACGATCTCGTCGGCTAGGCCAACCTCGTCATTGTAGAGGCCGAAGCGCTCGCGTCCGAACAGGATGCCGGTGCGCTGCCCCATTGCGTGACGGGCCCGAAGCATCCTGCCCGCTTCCACCGGACCCCGCACGGATTTGAAGCCGTCTCGCTGCCTGGCCGTGGTGGCAAAAACGAAGTTCAAATCGGCGAGCGCCGAGGCCAGATCGTCGAAGACGGTGACTGCGTCTATGACATGATCGGCGCGGCTGGCCGCCGCGCGTGCCTTCTCGCTCGGCCAGCCGTCACGCGGGTTGACCAGGCGCAGCTCGACCAAGCCGAAATTGGCCATGGCGCGCGCGACCATGCCGATGTTCTCGCCAAGCTGCGGTTCGACGAGGATGATCGCCGGGCCGGTGGTCACGAGGCCGCGCTGAAAGTCCGTTCCTGCCATGTGTTCCAGATGATTGCGCTACGAAGTCTCCGCGTCCTGCCATATCGATACGGCTTTTTGAAGAGCGGTCGGTCGCCCGACTGAGAAATTGCTGTAGCGCGTACCTGCCGCTTCCCTTGGTTGCGTTAAGAAATCCGATGGTCGCACTCTTGATGCACTCGACCGTCGGGCTCGCGAAAGTCGCCACACGTGTCTGGGCAAGCCAGTCGTCGCACGGCGTATGAAAAAATGACGAGACTGGCTCCTCGGTGTTTATAACGGAATAAATCCGATCTCATTTACTGCCTTGTCCCACCAACCCGCATCCCAAATCGCCGACAGATGTACCGTCTCATGCTCGCTGCCGGCATCGACGATGTTTTGCATTCTTAGAAATCATCTACGATCAGGGTGCATATTTGTTTACGATGACGCAGCGCGTCACTGGAAAATTAGATTAGAACACTATAATATCCGACCCGCTTGGGGTTCAATGTGTATCGACGAATGGTATTTGGAAGGCGGAGTGCGCCTTGCATACTCCCGTCATTTTATCTGCGCCCCAGCATTTCGACACGGGTTTCAGCGGCCGACGAGGGCGTTGGCCATAATCTAGGAGGGGCAAATGAAATTGGTACGGTTTTTCCTTTCACTCGCTGTGTTGTTTGTGGCGTCAGTTTTCCTGATCGCGCCAGCTTCCGCGCAGGCGACACGGACGTGGGTTTCCGGTGTTGGTGACGACGCCAATCCTTGCAGCAGAACGGCGCCTTGCAAGACCTTTGCCGGTGCTATCTCGAAGACGGCGACGAGCGGCGAGATCAATTGTCTCGACCCGGGCGGCTTCGGCACGGTCACCATCACCAAATCCATCACCATCGACTGCAAGACGACTGAAGGTGGTGTGCTCTCCTCCCTTGTAAACGGCGTCGTCGTCAACACGCCTGCCGGCTCCGTGGTGCATCTTCGCGGCCTTGATATAGACGGCGCAGGCAACGGCTTGGACGGAGTGCGTATGATTGGCCAAGGCCAACTGCATATTGAGGATTCCAACATAGAGAGGGTAACCAGCAACGGCGTCGAATTTCTCGCCAACGGGAACAGCGAACTCTACATAAGCAACACTCGGATAGCCGAGGCAGGCGCTGAAGGTGTTCTCATCAAAACGTCTGGGGCCATTGGAATTAATGCCATCCTTTCGAAGGTGGAAATTACCAACAGCGGCAGCGGCATTCTTGTCGACGGCACCGGCAACACCCTTGCCATGAACATGACGCTGACCAACAGCCTGGTCAGCGGCAACACCGGCAACGGGGTGACGGTCAAATCCGTCGCCGCGGCATCGTCGGTGCGTGCGACGATTGTCGGCACCACAATCAGCGCCAATGCCGGCGTCGGCGTCAACGCGAACGGTGCCGCGGCCAGCGGCAGCGGAAGCGCCATCGCCTTTCTCGGCGGATCGGCGGTGTTCGGCAATGTCACCGGGGTCAGCAACACCGGTAGCGGCGCTGTCCAGTCGTTCAAGAACAACATGATCTCCGGCAACATAACCGACGGCACGCCGATCACGGCATTCCCGGGCCCGGGCGGGACACCGTTGCAATAAGCCCTGTCGTCTCCGCAGCAGCACGAAACAAAGGCGATGCCGGCTGCCTCTCAAGAGGTGGTGCCGGCATCGCTTTTTTGTTCCCGCTTGCTACAGCAGCAGCCTGTGTCTTCGGCTGCCCCGTTTGCACCGCTCGGATCGCTTTGCTATAGGCGAGGTCCCTGTCCCGGCGGGGCCGACCGCAATCAATCAACATTCGAACGAGGCATTTTTTCCATGGCGAAGATCAAGGTGGCGAACCCGGTCGTCGAACTCGACGGCGACGAGATGACCCGCATCATCTGGCAGTTCATCAAGGACAAGCTGATCCACCCTTATCTCGACCTCAACCTCGAATATTACGACCTCAGCGTCGAGCATCGCGACGCGACCAACGACCAGGTGACTATCGATTCGGCCAACGCCATCAAGAAATACGGCGTCGGCGTGAAATGCGCGACCATCACCCCCGACGAGCAGCGCGTCGAGGAATTCAAGCTGAAGAAGATGTGGAAGTCGCCGAACGGCACCATCCGCAACATCCTCGGCGGCACGATCTTCCGCGAACCGATCATCATGAAGAACGTGCCGCGCCTGGTCCCCGGCTGGACCAAGCCGATCATCGTCGGCCGTCATGCCTTCGGCGACCAGTACCGGGCCACCGATTTCCGCTTCCCCGGCAAGGGCAAGCTGACGATCAAGTTCGTCGGCGAGGACGGCAAGGTGATCGAGCATGACGTCTACGACGCGCCGGGCGCCGGCGTCGCCATGGCCATGTACAATCTGGACGACTCGATCCGCGAGTTTGCACGGGCGTCGCTGAACTACGGCCTGCTGCGCAACTATCCGGTCTATCTGTCGACCAAGAACACGATCCTCAAGGCCTATGATGGCCGCTTCAAGGACATTTTCCAGGAAGTCTACGAGGCGGAATTCGAAGCCGAGTTCAAGTCGAAGAAGCTGTGGTACGAGCACCGGCTGATCGACGACATGGTGGCTTCCAGCCTGAAATGGTCGGGCGGCTATGTCTGGGCCTGCAAGAACTATGACGGCGACGTCCAGTCCGACACGGTGGCGCAGGGTTTTGGATCGCTCGGCCTGATGACCTCGGTGCTGATGACGCCGGACGGCAAGACGGTGGAAGCCGAAGCCGCGCATGGCACCGTCACCCGCCATTATCGCCAGCACCAGAAGGGCGAGGAAACCTCGACCAATTCGATCGCCTCGATCTTCGCCTGGACGCGCGGGCTAGCCCACCGCGCCAAGCTCGACGACAATGCCGAGCTGAAGCGCTTCTCCGAAACGCTGGAACGGGTCTGCATCCAGACCGTCGAATCCGGCTTCATGACCAAGGACCTGTCGCTGCTGATCGGCCCCGACCAGCCCTGGCTTTCGACCACCGGCTTCCTCGACAAGATCGACGAGAACCTGCAGAAGGCGATGGCCTGACCTCTCGAGGTTCGGGAGGGCCAGCATGGGCAAGCCCATCGTCTACGGGGCGGATTACAGCGTCTATGTGCGCATTGTCCGCCTCGTGCTCACGGAAAAAGGCATCGACTACGAGCTTGTGCCGGTCGATGTCTTTGCCGCCGAGGGTATTCCCGCCTGGTATTTCAGGCACCACCCGTTCGGCCGCATCCCGGCTTTCGAGCATGATGGGTTTCGGCTGTTCGAGACGAACGCGATTGCCAAATATATCGACGAGGCGTTTGACGGGCCGAGCCTTCAGCCGGCGGGACTCCGCGTCCGCGCAACAATGAACCAGATCCTCGGCATGCTCGACGCTTATGCGTACAGATCCATGGTCTGGGATGTCGCCGTCGAGCGGCTTGAGAAGGAAGCCCCTGACGAAGCACTGATCGCCAACGGGCTTTCGCAGGCAAGCAAGGCGCTTCAGACGCTCTCCTCGCTGAAAGCGCCAGGGCCGTGGCTGCTGGGCGACCAGCTGACCCTGGCCGATCTCCATGCGGCGCCGATCATCGGTTATTTCGTCAAGGTCGCCGAAGGGCAAAGCCTGCTCGCTGAATTTCCGACGATCCAGGCTTGGTGGGAGCGCATCGCGGCGCGGGCGAGCTTTGCCAGAACCGAAAAGACCGAGTGATCTGCGGTTTCGCCGTACTTATGTGGCGCTGGCCGCGATCTCTGCGGATACCCTTCAACACTGGCAATTAGCGAAATCGTGCGCGAAAGCGCCCTTCTCCCCGTTCACGGCAGGGCTATCGCATATGAATTCTTGCGAAGAAGAACCCCCACCCTAACCCTCCCCACAAGGCAGGGCTATCGCATATGAGTAAAGAGGCTAAGCAGGTTTTGATCGGCCCATCGTGCCTTGAGTCGTTTGTGGCTGAGCGGGAT
>NZ_JAMYMV010000045.1:0-55258 GCF_040318715.1 Mesorhizobium sp. M1050
GACCTGCCGCAGTGGGTCTCGCGGTGAAGCGGTCTCCCGACTCGAACCCCCGATGGCGAGCGAACGTTTCCGATGATCACGTTTGTCCCACAGCGTGACCGGGCGTCCCAATCTCTTTCATAAGCACGCGCAATTCGGCAGTAAGACAGAAAGTTCGAAGAGCTTCCAAGAACCAAGAACCCCTAGGCAAACCGAACGCGGCGGCGGACAATGAAGGTCACGGATATCTCGGCGGACATCCGCGTTGGCGCGGTCAATATCGTCGGCAGAAGAGCGTCCGAAAAGGGCTATCGGCGGCTCCGTCGGGTGAACGAAAAAAGAAGGGAAGCAGAACGTGTGCGATTTTTGCACGCAACATCTCGTAACTATCGGATTTTATTACTATTCCGCCCCGTCCATCATCGGAGCGACTGCAGGGTCGGATGCGTGAGATGGTGAATGTGATTTCAGCCGCGACGGAGCTCACCGGCGACGTCAACAAGGCGATCTACTGGTATCGCAATGAACCGATCGCCGACTATGGCCATCGCACGGCGGCCGAGCTCGTCGCCGGCGGCCAGGTAAAATTCCCGTTGACCAATCGAGGACTTCCGGCACCTTCCAGCGCGTGTCCCCGGTGCCGTTGTCAGCGATCCTCTGCACGGCGTCGATCAGTTCTGAGTCAAGTATTCTGCCATAGTCCGGACCGGTTACGGCTCGCAACTCGAGGCGTCCATTGTCGATTTCCAGCGTCTTCACCTGCTCTGCTCGGTGGTTGAGCAGACCGTGCTGAAGGTTGATCGCCGCGAGCGGGGCTGGAAGCTGCCGCAGATAGGCGGCTGGTGCGCCGACCAGGCCGGCGAGTAAAACTCCAATGCGTGGGGGCAACCGGGGCAAGCGCACCGGGCAGCATTAGCCTCAGGCGCTCGGGGATCGTCGCGACTGGCCTCGACGCGGATTAGCTCACTTTCGACGATGCGGGTCTTGCTGCGCTCCGACCGGGCCTTCACCGAGTTCCAAAGGTCGGTGAGCGACAGGTAGCGCTCGTCCGCCGGCCGGTTGAACCATTCTGACGACACGCGGCCAATGCGCTGGCCGCGGCCGACGTCGACCTTGTAACCGGCCCGCTCGTTGCCCTTGGGCGTGTGAATTTCCATCTTGGTCATGGGTGTCGCTCCTCGGCGGGCGCCGGGAGACTCTCTCCCGGACCTTCACCCGCCGCCGCGGCCCGCCCACCCTCTCCCTCTCCCGGCATCGGCGCGCCACAGGAAGCATCGGCATTGCGGCAGCGGCCGGGTCAAGGCTGACACCATGAGAGAAGGCACGGGCATCAGGAAAGTCCGAAGACCAAGCGCCGCTTGACCTTCCGGACGCGGCAGAATTCCGCTGTGCTTTCTTGCGCACCAAGACCGGGACCCATCCGATTTTGGGTAGCGGCCTGCTGAAATTGCACAGGCAATTTGTCTGATTGAGCAACTGCAAGTTCTCTTCGAGCTTAGCCCATACATGTATGAATTGATCCACGTCATGATACGCGAAGACAGGTATCGAAGTCGAAACTGAGAGAGTAATTGCATGTCGAGCAGTTTCATCCGGCCCGTGGCGGTGCAAATTGGCCGGCATGACCGTGAGCGCGTCATATTCGATGTGAACGACGCAGCCACGATCCTGCTGCGAAGTGTCCCTCGTCCGACGGAGAACCGAAAACTGGCTATGGATGCATGTCTTCAGGTTCTGCGTGGTGAAGCCCAGACGCCGGTAGCGAGACGCGCCTTCGTTACAGCGGCGTTAGAAGCGAAAATTCTGCGCAGCGACTGAGGTCCAAATAATATTAGCCTCGATCACAGTGGCAGCGGCGGATGGCCGGCGAGATCACCAAGTTCGAGTTTTGGTTCAAAATGCTAGCACCGCCTGTGCAGATGCTTCGCGCGGCTTCGAAACCACGAACGTGCCGGCCGGCAACGGCCGAAGCAGCTCTTCTTCCAAGCAGGTCCTGTCGAGCCAAGCCACCCGTTGATCGCGCCGCATCACTGCCACCTGTCGGTCGTGGAAGGGCGCAACGTCGTCGTTCGCCTCGATCGTCAGGATGGCATAAGCCTCACGCCAGTCACGTGTCGCCGGGCGCCAGATTCCGGCGAAAAAGACCAGTCACCGTCGGCGAGCGAGAAGCTATAGGCCTTGCCCCTGCTCCGGTGCCGGAACGAGGCAACGGTGACTGCGAAACGTCCTGCCCTAGCGCGCATGACGGTGAACGGCCTGCCTCCAATTTTGCTGGGCTGAAGGCCCCAAGGCAACTCTGCCATCTCAACATCGCCGCCGTAGCGCCTTATGATAGCGCGGCCTTCGTCGAGCGATGCGTCGGAATCGAAAACCATTGCACTCATCGTCATAACAAGAACACGGTCGCGCTGCAATGCGATCAAACGGAGGACTGATGTGCAACGACTATCGTTTGACGGTGGACGTCGCCGAACGGCATGCTGTCGCGTACAATCTGCAGCTGCTCTCCGAAGTTGGCTGTTGCGGTGCTGTGCAACTCGCTTTGGCGAAAATCACGGATGACGATCAGCGCTTGAGTGAGCGCCCGAACCGGTCCTCAATCCGCGACTGCAGGAACTCGAGCCCCATCGAGAGCAGCCAATAGATCATCGAGGCGGTGATGAGCATCTCGATGTGGCGGAACTCGGTCTGGCCCTGCGTGCGTGCGAGATACATGATCTCCCAGACCCCGACCACCGAGACCAGCGAAGAATCCTTCAGCATCGCAATGAACTGGTTGCCGGTCGGCGGTACGATGACGCGCATCGCCTGCGGCAGGATGACCAGGAACATCGTCTGGTTAGCGCTGAGGCCGAGCGCCGTAGCACCCTCGGTCTGGCCGCGCGAGATGCTTTCGATGCCGGCACGGAAGATCTCGGTCATGTACGCGCCGTAGCAAAGCGACAGCGCCATGATGCCGGCCGGCACGGCGCCGATCACGTAGCCAATCTGCGGCAGGCCGAGATAGATGATGTAGATCTGCATCAGCAACGGCAAGCCACGAAACAGAGAGGTATAGAAGGTCGCCAAGCCATAGACCACGCCGTTGCGGGAAAGTTTGGCGATGGCGCCAACGAAGGCGATGAGGGTGGCGATGGCGATCGAAATGGCCGAAATGTAGAGGGTCGTCACCACGCCCTTCGAGACGAGGAAGCCGATCTTCTTGGCGATGAACGCGAAGGACAGGTCGAAAGAATAGAAAAACAGCATTAACAACACGAACAGCTCTATCCACACCGCCACAATCTGCTGTTTGCGGCTGAGATACCGCAGCGCGTTCCAGTTCGCCGCCACGATCAATGCGATCAGCACCGCCGAGACCGCCCGCCCGATCTCAGGGTTGGCGGCGAGACACTCGACTGTCCCCGGAACAAGCTTGCCGAGCCAACTGGCTTTGATGCCGAGCCCGTACAGGCCGGCGGCGATGGCGGCGAGCATGAAGAACACGCCAACGCGGCGCGCCGCGTCCGGGTGGTTGAGCAACAGTCGGCCGATCACGTCCTCGATCTCCTTATGGTCAGCGGGCGCGCTCGCGCCACCAATCCTGCGCCTGCAGCTTCCAGTAGGTAAGTTGCGCGACTGCAAGTCCAGCCGGGCCGCCTGCCCAGGCAAGCCCAAATGGTGCGAACAGCCGGTAGCGGTCCGATTCTCCCAGTATGGCCTCGGCGATCAGCTTGCCGGCGATCGCCGTGGTGTTGATGCCATGGCCGCCAAAAGCCGTGAGGTACCAGACGCCCGGCTGCAACGCGCCGATTTGGGGCATCAAGTGGCGGGCATAAGACATGAGCCCGGACCAGGCGAGTTCGGTCTTGAGCTTTTCGAGCTGCGGATAAGTTGTGACCATCTCGCGGCGCAATTGCCACGCCAACACGCCCGGTGAGGCCGCCCGCGTGGTGATGCGCCCGCCCCAGAGCAGCCGTTTGCCGTCTTCGAGAATGCGGTAATAATCGCCAGCGCGACGGTTGTCGCCAACGGCGTCGGTTGTCGTAATCGCCTTGGCGATCAGGTCAGGCGCCTCCTCGCTCACCATGACGTAAGTGGCGATCGGCAGGAACGCCCGCTTCAGCCTGCCGACCAGTGGCCCGGTATAGCCACCGGTGGCAAATACGGCCTGGCGGGCGCGCACGTGGCCGCCGTCGGTGCGCACGATCTTTTCCGCGCCGTCAAGGTTGGCTTCAACGGCCCCCGATCTCTCGTGGATCCTGCCGCCCAGCCGTTCGATCTCTCCCGCAATGGCGCGGAGATAGTTGAGCGGATGCATGTGGAAGGCGCTGGGGTCGCGCAAGCCTTGGTAGTAGCGCTCGGAATGCAGCACCGCTCGCACCTGGTCGCGCTCGAGATAGTCGAGCCGATAGTTGAAATCCCGCGCCAGTTGCTCGGCATATGCCTTGAGCGCGGCGCCGCCATCGTGGCGAAGCACGCTCAACATACCGGAGCGCGGCCCTGCCGCCTTGATGTCGAGATCGCGGATCGTCTGCCGCACGAAATCGACGCCTTCGATGGACAGGCGGTGCAGTCTTTGTGCCGCGTCCACGCCGGCCATCGCGGCGATGTTGTCGGTGCCTGTGGCGAAGCCGGGATTGACGAAGCCGCCATTGCGACCGGAAGCGCCGAAGCCGATGCGCTGCGCCTCAAGCACGACGACCTGCTGGCCGGCGCGAGCCAGCTGCAACGCCGTCGTCAGGCCTGCCAGTCCGCCGCCGATAACGACTGTTTCGCACTGCGAAACGCCGCTCAGCGGCGGTCTGATGGTGTTGTCGGCAAGCGTGCGTCGGTAATAAGTGTCAGGATATGTCATGATCGATATGATGAGATGGCGGCACTAGAGCATTTTGAAGCCGGGCGGAGCCGCCCGGTGTCGCAGAAATGCGGTTGAACAAAACAGATGGAGCGGGATGTTCAATTTGAATGCATCCCGCCCAAGCTTCGTCCACGACGCTCCTCAGTCGGCGCTGTAATCCTTGCCGTACCACTCGGTAGTCAGCTTCGTGAGGGTACCGTCCTTCTTCATCTCGTCGAGAATGCCGCCGATCTTGGCATTCCACTCGGCATCACCTTTTTCCGCGATCACCACCAGTGGCTCACGGAAGGCATAGCCGCCTTCCAGGATACGCAACGGGTAGCCGTTCTTTATCGCGTTCTGAGCTGTCTGTTCTGGTGCGATGACCGCGTTGAGGCGCACGCCGTCACCGAGCCTCAAATCGTCGAACGGCAGCATTGAGTCGGCGAAAGTCCTGATCTCACCGGGCTCCAGCTTGTATTCGATGGGCGGCAAGCCGGGAGCATCGATCTCAAGCTGTCTGCGGACGAAATCCTCCGACGTGGTGGCGGTCTCGACGCCGATGATCTTGCCGTTAAGGTCGGCGACCGATTTGGCCGGGCTGTCCTTGTGAACCACGTAAACGTAGGGGCTGTAATAATAGATGCCTTCGAAATCGATCACCTTGGCGCGCGCCTTGGTCGGCGTCACCGAGCCGACACCCAGATCGTAGCGCCCCTGCCAATGACCGCCCGTCATCGTCGCCCAGTCCGGCGTGTCGAAACTGACCTCGACGCCGAGGCGCTTTCCGATCTCCTTCGAGACGTCGATGTCGAAGCCGACCAACTGATTGCTGTCGTCGAGGAAACTCTGCGGCGGCCAGCCGCTGTTTGTGGCGACCACCATTGCCTTCTTCGAGGTAACCCGGTCGATGGTTTCACCCGCCGACGCCGCAGACGCGAACGCTAGCGTGGTAGTGGCCAAGGCCAGCCACGCGATCAATTTCCTCACTTAAACCTCCCTCTTCATCGTTAGATATATGCGCCCTCTCCCATAGAGAAAGGGCTATTTGAGAGCGCAACATGAGATCGATCTCATATCAGACTAGGTACACATATCGACGAGGGGATCAAGTCCTTTTTCAGCGATTGGAAAGAAAACCCGGCCAGCTTTTATTTTGCCGGCAACGCGCCGACAATCGGCGGCTACAGCGACGCATCGGCGGCACTGTCGTGAAGTTTTCGGGACTTGCATCAAGGGCAGATCAGCCATCGTATCCTCCTTGGTGGCGTGAAGGACAAGACGCTCTGGACGTCGCTTATTTCTTGCGGTGGCCCGGCTTGAGCCCAGCCAGCAGATTGGTGATCCTGTCCGCCTTCCGGTTGCGGATCTCGGCCTCATTCTTGCGGCGCACCGCGCCGCGGACGAGCTTGGCGCCGAGATAGCGGAACGGCTCGGGCGGGAGCGACATCCGACGCTCGATGCCGACCAGCCCGCTGGCGCTCCAGCGATCGTTGCGCTCCAGCACGAGGCTGGCCAGTATCCGCCCGCCAATCGGCGTTTGCGCGATGCCGGTTCCGTTGAAGCCCATGCCGTAGAAGATGTTCGGATGGCCGCGCAGGTGATCGAAGACCGGAACGTGTTCGGGTACACAGTCGATGGGACCTGACCAGTCATACTCGACCCGCACGCCACGCAGCGCCGGATAGACTCTGTGCAGTTCCCGCACATTGTCACGGCCATGCTCCGGGCTGCGGTTGAAGCTGGCCCCGAAGTTTCCGGCGAACGCCAAATTGCCGCTGCCGCGGCCGAAGATCACCCTGCCCATGCTGGTGCGCTGGTAGTAGAGGACCTGTGCTTGTGAATCGCAGATTGAGGCACCATCGCGCCAACCAATGCTGTTGAGCAGCTCGGGCACGGCGGCGGTTGCGACCACTTCGCTGTCGATGACGTAGAGATGGCGGCGCAGTTCCGGCAGCGCTGAGAGCCATGCGTTCGCGGCAAGCACAACTTTCTCTGCCCGCACCCTGCCTTGTGCCGTTCGCAGCGTGCACGTCCTGCCGGTTTCGATGTCGAGGACCGGGCTGCGCTCGTGGATAATGACGCCGCGGGCCAATGCCAGCTTGCGCAATCCGATGGCAAGCTTGGCGGGATGGACCGTGCCGGCATTGGTCTCGACGACTCCGACATAGGATGCCGATGAACCGGTGCGGCGTTGAATGTCGTCGGCCGTCAGCGGCTTGAAACGGTTTTCTCCAACAGCCGCGGTCATGGCAACGGCGTTCTCCCAGGCGCCTTCCTGCGCAATTGAGCTCGCGGTCCACAGCCATCCGTCCAGCCTCAGGTCCATGTCTATGGTGCCGTTTTGCTGCAGCGCCTTCAGCTCCGCAATCGATGCCACCGTGTCGGCGCAGAGCTGTCGCGCTTCTTCGAGGCCGACGACGGCACCGATCTGGTCGATTTCGGCGAACCAGGAATGAACTTGGCCGCCATTGCGCCCCGAAGCTCCTGAACCGCATAGATCGGCCTCAAGCACGATGACCCGTGTTTCCGGCGCCAATTCACGGATGCGCAGCGCCGTCCACAGGCCGGTATAGCCCCCACCGACGATCACCACGTCGGCGCGCTCGTCGCCTCTCAACGGTGCGGTCGCGGTGTCGGCGCCGATGTCCTGAAGCCAGAAGGACCGGTCGCACGGAAGCGCCACCTTCGGCTGTCGCAGACGCAGTGTCGTCACGGCCGGGCTCCCTGGGCGTCGGCAATGAAGCTGGCATATTTGGCCGGCAGCCAATCTGGTATGGGACGCGGTCTCTGGGGAAACCCGCCGAGATGTGTGCAGGTCTGCGCAGCGGCGATTGAAGCCTCGTGCAATGCCTCCGAGGCGCGAAGGCCGTCGAAACGGAAGCCGGCGAGGAAAGTGGCGATAAAACTGTCGCCGGCCCCACACGTATCCACGACATCGACAAGCGTCGCCGGCGCATGCACTATGTCATTCGAGCCATCGTCAAAGTAGGATCCGCGACGGCCGCAGGTCAAAACCATTTGGCTCGCGCCGGCGGCCCTGAGCGCGGATAGCAATGGCTCGATGGGGACATCGACATCGTCTGGGCCGGAGGCAAACAGCATCGGCACGCCGCCGAGCGGCAGTGCCAGATGTGCCGTCGATACATCAATGCTGAACGGCACACGATCCGCGACCATCCGGCGGACAAGGTCTCTGTTGGCATTGGTGCCGAGATGCACCCAGTCGGCTGCGGCGATGATCGCATAGTGCTCCGGCGACGGCATGTAGCTCTCACCGACCCCGAAGGATTCGTGCAGGAATTTGCGCTCCCCGGATTCGTCGCGAAGCAAGGTGACCGCGGTGTCGCCGGGGCGACGTTCGACGTCATCCGGCGAAAGGCCGACGCCTACCAATTCGGAAAGTACCATGTCACCCTCGGCATCCTCGCCGACAGCGCCAAAATACCGTGCCGTCCAGCCGTTGCGCCGCCATTGCGCGGCAACGTTCAGGGCGTTGCCACCGACGGTAAGCAGACCGCTGGTCAGGTAAGCGTCGAGGCAATTATCCCCGACAGCGACAAGCTTCTTCAACGTCATGCCAGCACCGTTGCGCGATTCAGGTACGGCTCGATAGCGTTGAGGCAGCGCGTCCAGGCCCCTATCGGATCCAGCGCGTAGCATCCATTGCCGAACGGCTCGAAGGTGATCTTGCCCGCGTATCCGGCGCTCGCCAATTCGCTGACAAAGCGGCCGAGCGGCAGTATGCCGTCGCCCCACACAAGATGTCCGCTCGGCGTGCCGTCGACGAGTTGGACATGCGCAAGCCGAGCGCCGAACAGGTCTACATAGCCGGCCACCGTGTCGCCGGCAGTGGCCATGGCAACCGTGTCCAGCACAACATCCATGTTGTCAGCGCCGAGTTGGTCGAGCATGCGGCGCAGGCCAGCAGCGTCATTGATGACGTTGGTCTCGAATCGTTGCAGTGGCTCCAGCAGGCACCGGACACCGTTTCGGCCGGCATGCGCGGCGATCATGGCAAGCCCCTCGAGGGCGTGATCCCATGCCACCTGCGGCGCCTCGTTCTCGTAGCCTCGCCCCGGAGTCAGGAACAGGTAACGGGCGCCCAGTGCCGCGCAGATGTCCGCCGCGCGGCAGAACCGCTCGATGCTGTCACGGCGCAGGTCCTCATCGCCTGAGGCAATGTTGATCGGATATAGAACCTGCTCTGGCGTGAAGCACCAAGTGGACAAGCCGCTGTCGGCGAGCACCCGACGAACGGATTCGACCCGTGTGTCGGTGGCGTGGAAGAGGTCGAGATGCTGGGCAATCCCCCACAATTCGATCTCCCTCATGCCGAAGTCGCGGATCGTCCTGGCAACCTCATCAAACGGAAAGTGCTGAAAGCTGAAATTGGCTCCGATCAGCTGATGGGCAGCAAGCTGCGGCATGAAGGCTCCTTTCGGGAATTGTTATTTGCCGATGCCTTCGGCCAAGCCACGGATGAAGTAGCGTTGCGCGGCAAAGAACACGACCACGATGGGCAGGGCCGAGATCGTCATGGCCGCGAAGACCACGGCATAGTTGGTTCCGTGCGTTGCCATGATCGACGTCAGTCCAACCGGCAACGTCTGCACATCGCTGCCGCTCGTGAAGATCATGGCGAAGAGATATTCGTTCCAGGCAAAAAGGACGTGCAGGATGACACACGAAATGATGATCGGCCGGCACAGCGGCAAGGTGATGCGCCAGAAGATCTGACCCTCGCTGGCGCCGTCCATCGTCGCCGCCTCGTCGATGTCTTCAGGCAGATCCAGCATGTAGGCACGGATCAGGAAGGTGGTGAACGGGACCCGGAACGCCGTGTAGAGAATGATCAGCGCCCAGTAGGTGTTATAGAGACCGAGCGCTTGCAACATTTTCACCAGTGGTATGATCGCCACGGTGGGGCTGAGCATCAAGCCGCCAAGAACGATGGCAATAACCAGAGGCTTTGCCGGCATCTTCGTGCGGGTCAGGCCGAAGGCCGTCCAGGCACTGATCAGCACCGTGCATATGGCCGAAGCGACGGTCACCAGCACCGAGACTGTCACATATCCACGAACCCCTTGGTTCCACGCCTGGACGTAATTGTTCCACGACCAATGGACAGGCAGAGCGAAGGGATCGCCGAAGATCTGCGCATTGTCCTTGAAGCCGCTCAGCGCCATCCAGATCAGCGGATAGATGACGATCACAGCGAGGCAGACCAGGAAGGAATAGAGCAAAGTCGTGGCGATGGCCGACCATACAGTGACACGCCGGCTGCGACCGGCTGCGACCGTCGCACTCATAACTGCACCCGCCGTTGCTTCGTGTACCAGAGCTGTGCCGCGCCGGTGAGCATGGTGAGGACGAAGATGACGGCGGCAATCGCCGCGCCATAGCCGAAATTGTCCTCAATAAAAGCCTTTTGGTAGAGCCATGTGCCCAGCACCTGGCTGCTGTTGTTTGGCCCGCCCGCGGTCATGACCATGACCTCGTTAAACACCTGGAAGGCGCCGGTGATCGTGACAATGATCATCAGCCCCGTCATTTCCCGGGTCAGCGGAAAGGTGATGCTCCACAGCCGGCGCAGCGGACCGGCGCCATCGATCGTTGCGGCATCGTAAAGGTCGCGCGGGATCTTCTGGATGGCGATGGCAAACAAGAGCGTCGAGTAGCCAAATCCCTGCCATTGGCTCATGGCGATGATGGCATAGATGGCGGTGTACTCGTTGCCGAGCCAGGGCATGACGAACTGGCTCAGACCAACGCGGCTGAGCGCGGCATCCAGCAAGCCGATCTGCGGCTGGTAAATGAAATAGAACAGCAGTCCGGTCACGGTGATCGAGATGGCCGACGGCACGAAATAGATGGCGCGCCACAGACGGCGCCAGCGTTCGCTCCTCAGGTCCTCGATGATGGCCGCCAGCAGGAACGCGCCGAAGACCTGGAAGATAACGGAAATGATGGCGTAGAGGCAGTTGTTCCACAGCGCCAGCAGCACGACCGGGTCATGCAGCAGCCGGTCGTAATTGGCAAGGCCGACATTGGTGACCTCGCCGGTATAGATGTCCTGGTCGGTGGTGCTGACGATGAAATTGTCGACGATCGGATAGTAAACGAACCAGCCGATGAGGATGAGTGCAATCGCCGCCCATCGCAACGACGACAGATTGGCGAAGCGGGCCCGCGGCCTGTTTGGCCGTTGCGGCCTGGCGACGCCGCGAAGCACGGCGCCGCTCTCCATTGTGTCCGAGGCCCTTGCCATGGTCTGCTTTATTTGACTGCGGATGCGGCCTTGCGCACCTCATCCATCACTTGTTCGGGCGTCATCGAGCCACCTGCCAGCGCCTGCAGGCTGGAGAGCCAGACGGCGGCGACGCGTGGCGGGTTGGCCGTGTCCAACCAGGGCATGAGATAGGAGGCCGCGTTGATGTCCTTGAGACCATCAACGACAGCAGCGCTCATGTTCTTTTCCGAGGCGCCGCCGATGGTGGCGCTCGGCTGGCCGTAGGGTGGCGCTGACAGGACCTGCGCGTTTTCCTTGGAGGTCGCGAACTTCATGAAATCGATCGCCAGCGGGATGTTTTTGGACGCCGCGTTGATCATGTAGCCCTCCGGCGCGCCCTCGATCGACTTGGGGTCACCCTTGGCCCCCTCCGGCACGGGCAGTCTGAAAAACCCGAAATCGGTGGGTTTGAGGGCCGAATCCGGCGTGGCGGCCTGATCGAACTCGATGATCTCCTGATAATACATGGCCGACTGCGCGTTGGTGAAGGCCTGGAGAGCCGAGGCATAGGATGTGCCGTTGACGCCGGCGCCATCGGTGCAGCGCTCTACAAGCTGGCTGAACTGCTTGAGCGCTGCGACATAACCTGCATCGCTGTAATCGGCGGTGGCCGGGTCGAAGTCGCGTTCCAGTTTTGCCTGCGGCACGTTGTAGGCGAGCAACTGGCCCGCAAAGTGGATTGCCGGCCAGGCCTCCTTGTTGCCGAACGAAATCGGTGTCGCGCCAGACTTGCGAATGGCGTCGCAGCTGGTCAACAGTTCCTCGAAAGTGGCTGGCGCCTTGAGGCCGAGCTTGGCGAAGACCTGCTTGTTGTAGCCCATGAACTTGGCATCCTGGTAAAGCGGAATGCCATAGAACTTGCCATTGTATTCGAATGCCTTGACAGCGGCCGGAGAGAGCGTCTTGCCCCAGTCGGTGTCGGGGCCGATGACGGCGCTCAGGTCGACTGCGCGATTGCCGCGCACGAAGTTGCCGCCCCAGCTTCCTGTCCAGGAGAAGTAGATATCGGGCAGCGAGTTCGAAGCAACCAAGGTCTTCGTCTTGCCCTTCACGCTGTCGTCGCTCTCCTGGATGAGTTCGACCTTCACGCCCGGATGGAGCTTTTCATAGTCGTGCGCCAGATTGACGAAATAGGGCGACAGCTGCTGCAGTCCGAACTTGGTCAGGACCGACAGCGTGCCGCTATACTCGACCTTGGCGCTGGGGTCGGCCGCAACCGGCACTGAAGCGGCGAAACTGCCGACCATCGACAGCCCCAATGATGATACCGCGGCCAGTGTGACCGCCACGACTTGCAGCGAACGTTCCATTAGCAGCTCCTTCAGAGGTGAGAGTGGATCAGTATTCAACGCGTTTGTAGTAGCGACGTGTCGTCAGCGGGTGATTGCGCAGCACCTCGAGATGCGCGCTCAGCCGCTCGAGCAAGGTGGCAAGCAGGACCGGCGAGATCATGCTCCGCACCTGGGCGGAAATGCGCGGCAACTTGACCGAGGCCGCGTCGAGCGTACGAACACGGTCCGTGTAGCGTTTGGCAAAATTTTCGACCCGGTCGGCCAACGGGCGAAGCGCATCCTCGCCTTTGAACACGAAGACGCTGACGCCTGGCTCGACCAGTTCGAGCGTGCCATGAAAGAAGTCCGCGGCGTGCACAGGGCGGGTGCGGATCCACTGCATCTCTTCGAGGATGCACATGCCGTAGTAGTTGGCTTCGGGCCAAACCGATCCTGCGCCCGTGAAGATGTGATAGGTTTCGTCCTTGATCGTCCCCGCCAGTTCGGCGGCCTTGCCCTCGAACGCGGCTTTGGCATCGGCGAGCAGGCCCGGCAACAGCTTGAGCTCGGCGACGGTCGCATCGAAGCCGTCATATTCGCCACGTTCGGCCAGAAGCGCCAAGACGATCAGTAACGTCTGCAGGTAGAACGATTCCGATGATGTGTCGTCTTCGGCGAAATTCGTGAAGTTGTGGTCAGCTTCCCGCGCTATCGGCGAGTCCGAATGGCCCGTGAGCGAGATCGTGCGGACGCCCCGTTTTTTTAGGAAGGCCATGAGTTCGACGCCTTCCTTTGTCGTACCCGACAATGAAGGGACGACGACCACAGCCTTGCTGTCGAGACCGGCTGGCGGGTCAAGCACGACCTGTGCCGGATATGCCGCGCATACCGGGAAGGTGGAGTAACGCTGCGCCAATTCGATCGCCGGGAGCGTCAGGAGCTGCACGCCGCCGGTACCCATGAAAAACAGTCGCTCGACGCCCTCCGAAATCAGCGTGCGCATGAGCGAGCGCGCCTCGCCCGCGATGGCAACGGCCCCGCTCTGAATCCTTATGAAGCGATCTTTGTCGAAGTTCAGCATGTAGTTCTTCCTTGTACTCGGATGCGGTAGAGCCTCTATCCAGGCGCAAGGATCGAAGCGCCCGTCTCACCAGCCTTTGATCAGTCCCGGCCAATGTGAGATCGATCTCACATCCGGATAATGGCCATGCAATTCCGCGGTTGGCAAGCCCTTGCCGACAAAATTGTTGGTAACGGAGGAATCCCGGCGTTGTCAGCGCCTGCTGAATCGAGCAACCGAACCGCGCACGATCAGGCGCGTCGGGAACCGGATATGGCGAGGCGCGATCTTTTTGCCGGCCAACCGTTCCAGCAGAAGCTTGGCAGCCAGCGGCCCGATCTCCGAGATCGGCTGGGCCACCACGGTGATCTGGGGGTCGGTGAAGGTGGCGAGATTGAAGTCGTCGAAGCCCACCAATGACACGTCGTGGGGGATCGACAGGCCCATCGAGCGCAGACCGAGAAGTGCGCCCTGGGTCATCAGGCTGTCCACGGTGAACAGGGCCGTCGGGCGGTTGCGGCGGCTGAACAGGCGGATGGTTGCGTCGACGGCATGTTCGACGGTCGAGCGCGACACGCTGATCAGCGATTCGTCGAGCGCAATGCCATGCGATTGCAATGAATTCTGGTATCCGGCAAGACGTTCCTGCGCGGTGAAGATGGGCGACTCGTCGCGCAGCAGTCCGATCCGTTGATGGCCATTGGCGACGAGGTAGTCCACGGCCTCGCCCGCCCCGCCCTCATTGTCGACGACGACACTGTCGCAGTGCAGCTCTTTGACGACGCGGTCGATCAGCACGACCGGCGCGCCTTCACGCACCAGCTGGACGATGTGCTCGCTGTCGGTTGCGGAGGTTGGCGCTAGGATGAAGCCGCGGATGCTCAACGACCGCAGGCTTTCCAACAGCTCCTTTTCCTGTTCGACATTTTCCTCGCTGCTGGCAATCAGCAGGTTGTGGCGATGCTTGCGGAGCTCAACCTCGATGTCGTGGGCGATGCGTGCGAAGAACGGATTCTGGATATCGCCGGGCACGAAGCCGACGATCGGCAACTGACCGCTGCGCAGGGCCTGCGCCACGAGATTGGCCCGATAGCCCAGTTTTTCGGCGGCTTCCACAACCCGCAGCGCGGTCTCGTCGCCGACATAACCGTAGCTGTTGAGCGCACGCGCCGCCGTGGCGCGCGACACATTGGCCGCGGCGGCAACGTCCTTCAAGGTGATCCCTTTCTGCGTCACGGCTACTTGTCCTCCTGCAACCCTGACATTGATCGCATCGTGCTTCCGGCTCTGCGTTGCATTTATCTTGTGCGGCATATCCGCGAATTCTCAAACTTCCAACGCAGCTTGTGCACGCTCTTTCCTCAAGCGTCCTATCATCGATTTTGGAAGAAGTGCTGAAACTGCGAACTCTGGCCGGTCGGCTCACCGGCGGCGCCTTATCCTGGCTCGAAAAACCAGACAAGGAGTGGGGGCTCGTCGAGCGAGTAGGGCGACGTTTGGGAACGGAACCAATCCCAGAAATATTTTGTTGGTATCTTTGTTGGTACACGGTCGGCCGAGCACCAACCTAATAACCTGAGAAGAAAGTACAATTCTCTACGCTTCGAATCGGCCTCTGGTCGTTTCGTTGCTCCGGCTGTGTGGACGATTCTGGCGTTACAGCCAAGCCACCTAAATGGAGCAGGTCTATGGCTATCTGATCGGCCCTCGGGTTCCGCCACCGCGTCGAGGCCATCGTCGAAAAGTTCTCTGTTATGCAGGAGGACCTGGCCAAGGAACGCAACGCCACAACACGCCTGTGGGCCAAGCGGGAGACTCAAATACAAGGCGTAGTCGAGTCGACCGTCGACCGGCTACGGCCTGCCTCCAACTTCGCTGGGCTGAAGACCCCAAGGCAGCTCTGCCATCCCAAGATCGCTCCCGGAGCGCCTTATGATGAGACGGCGTTCATCGAGCGATGTGTGGAATCGAAAACCTTCGCGCTCATGTCCGCGCGAACAAAACAGGAACCCGATCGCGGTGCGATGCGATCAGACGGAGGACCCACGGAGGACCGATGTGCAATGACTATCGATTGACCGTGGATGTCGCTTCGATCGTGGAGGACTTCGCCGACCTGAAGATCAAAATCCGCTTCGGCGAAGGAGCGCCGAACCTCGAGGCGCGCGAGGACATCAAGATCACGGACGTGGCGCCGATCATCAGGACGATCGAGGGCGTCCGAGGCGAAGGTGATATGATGCAACGTCGCTGGAGCTGGCCGGACCAAACAGGCGGCCGGTCTATAATTTCCGTTCGGAGGGCCGAGAATTCACCTCCGGTCGCTGCCTGATCGTGGCGGACGGCTTCTACGAATTCACCGATCCCGAAGACCCCAAGAAGAAGCGCAAGGACAAGTGGCTCTTCACAAAGAAGGAGGAGCCGATCTTCTGCATCGCTGGCATCTGGCGTGAAACGCCTGAGGTCGGCGAGGCATTCACCATGCTGACGATGGAGCCAGGACCCGACATCGCGCCCTACCACGACCGGCAGATCGTCATCCTCGATCGCAGCGCGTGGGCGGATTGGCTCGACCCTTCGGTGTCGGCCAAGTCGCTGATCAAGCCTCTTTCACCCGGCACGCTGCAGGTAGAGCAAGTCGGATGGATGAACCGGTCGGCGACCGATGCCGATCAGGGATGGGGCACGGAACGCACCACCTGCCGGGCCGGCTTATCCTGCCGCTCACCTTGATACGAGACCTGACGCAGGAGATTGTCTTCAGTCCAGGTGAGATAGGTGACCTCGACCACCATTTCAGGCTTGACCCAATGGACGCGCGACAGCTCAAGCGGCGAGCCGAACCGGCTCTCACGTGGCGGTGGGACGTCGAGCGGCATTCGATCTACCTGAAGTGGTCCAAGCCGGCCAGCCAATCGCTTGAGCTCTGCAATCGTGATGCCTGTGCCGGCGCGGCCTGCGTACATCAGACGACCATCATAGGTGTAGTAGCCGAGAAGCAGCGAGCCGATATGGGGGCGGCTTCCAGTTGGATCGGTCCAGCCGACGACGATGAATTCCTCTCTGTTGAGACACTTTGACTTGACCCATAGCCCGCGATTGCCGGATGCATAGGCGCTGGCGATCCGCTTTGAGATAGCGCCCTCGAGTGCAAGCCGGCAGGCGTGCTTGCGGAACGCAGGCCCGTCGCCGATCACGTGATCGCTGAAACGCAGGCCAGGCATATCGGACGAAAACAGGCCCTCCAGTCGCGCCTTGCGATCTATCAGCGGCAGCTTCGCAATGCTTTCTCCGTTGAGAAACAGAAGGTCGAAAGCAAAGAAGACAAGATCGCCCGTGCGGCCTTCGACCATGCCGGCCTGCAGGCGGCTGAAGGAGGTGACGCCGTCTGCCCGAACGGCGCACAGCTCCCCGTCGACATATGCCTCTTTCACCGGGAGCGCGCGCAGGGCCGCTATCGTCGTTCGATAGCGATGCGACCAATCGAGGCCGGTGCGGGTAAGCAAGCGGATGTCGCTGCCGTCGATCCGCGCGTGCATGCGGTATCCGTCGTACTTGATTTCGTGAAGCCAGTTCGGGCCGTCGGGCGCTTCGTCGACCAGGCGCGTGAGCTGGGGCTCGATCCATTTCGGCGGATGCGTTTTGTTCGGCTTTGTGGGATTCACCGTCTTGCGCGCCAATTGAGATAAAGCGTCGTCATGCGGGCGAGACTACCACATGATAACCGCTGCAGCTTTATCGGAAATCCCGCGTTTTCACGTTGATGCGGTCGATGTGCTCGCAGGGGTCTTATCCCGAATCGGAGACTATGCCGATCAAACTGCCTAAGCCGCGGGACTGCCGGTAGAAAACGCCGCCGCGGCTCGGCATAGTCACGATCTTCGGCGTCGAGTCTCCGTTCGGGTGGAAAGCGGAAGGGCAGCTTTCTGGATGCCACCGGCGATCCCCTGCAAGGCAACCAGGAGGGCGTTGCCGATCAGACACTCTCAAGTTTTGGCGCGAGAATAAAATCGAAACGGGCCCGGCCTAAGCCAGTGGTGGCGGCTCCCTCGAGCTGTAATGCCGCCCGCAATGTGCGGACGGTACTTTGATTGAATTAATCAAAGATTCGGAATTTTGGTTGCGCATGACGGGCATGCGGGTAGAGCAGAATAGCCGTCGCCGAAGGATTGCCCCTAGTCTTCCTTCAAAGCCTCTGCCTCGTCTTTAAGTTTCTGCCAGTCCGCGCCATGCTTGCGAAGCAGCGCTCTGGCCTGTTTCGGAGAGACGTCGGTCACCTCCGCCAGGTGCTCAACTTCCAGTTCTGCGCCCTTCACCACGCGGCTTGTGTCGTTCGTCTTCTTGGCGACCATATTCTGCGCTCCTCGCCCATCGATCACAGGCAACGAGCGCCGGTGAGCATTGTTCCGGACCTATGGAACTATCTGCCCCCCGCATTGGTTTCTCGATTGAAGGGAGGACGATCATGCTAAAATTTTTACTTGGTTTTAGCGCGCTCTGGGCGATGTTCCAAATCGGTAGGGAGTTCGGCAGAGCCGAGGCAGAAGTCATGTTGTCGCCTCCCGTCGATTACGATCGCCATCGATCGACAAAGAGCGATGCGGAATACGGCGATCCGACCTGACATTGTCATTCGCCGGCCGCAGGTCGGGGATCTGATGCCGTAGAATTCCGGCCGGCTGAGGCGACGAACCTGACCGGTGCCGCCGGCCTATGGCGATGGTTGCTGATGTCATCTGCGCTCCACAATGTTCGCCGGAGAGGGGCCGCCTGAATGGCGAGAGCTTTCGAGCGTCCCTTGCCGCATATAGCCTCGCTCAGTGTCTGTTGCTTTGCGCCAATCCGGGACTCAGTGCGCTGATCGATATCTCGCAACCCCCGCTGCTGATGTCGAAGCCTTCTTCGCCTGGCTCTCGGAGCAAGGCGATCTCTTTTCGCTGATTGCTGAGATCGGCATTCGGTCCTTGAAAAGCTTTCGCACCCTCGAGCTCGTATTGGTTCGGATGCTGGAGCGGATCCTGGGGCGCGGTTTCCTACGGCATCTACACGATGTCGATCATCGAGCTCGGCGAGCGCTTCACCGGCTCGACACTGGTCGCCGGCAATGCCGCCTTCTCGCTGATGTGGGGCGTTGGCGGCATTGCGGTGGCGCCGTTGGCGGGCACCGCCATGGATGTGCTGGGTGCCGGTGGGCTGCCGATCACGCTTGGCCTGATGTGTCTGGCGCTGGCGATCGCGAGCGTCGTTGGTCGAAGGTCAGCCTGATGCGATCGTGGGATGCCGCAGCCGGTCATCCCCTTGCCATCTCGAAATTGTCCATATGTCACAATCGGCATGACGTTCCTCAAGGTGTATCCGACGCAGCATGTCCTGAATTTCAGCGACACGGTCAAAGTCGGCTATCAGCCAAACGTGGGACAGTTCCGAATTCGCAAATACGTCGGGGAAGCCGCCGCAATTGGTCAACGCACTTATAGGGTGATCCGTCGCGTCGGCGTCGATGTCCGGCGTTCTCGTCTTGATGGCATGAACCCGCCGCCAATCGAGACCTGCAAACATGGCTTCGAACTGGGCGTGGGTCAGTATCATCAGTCCATCCTTGATACCGAGGCCAGGTGAAGCTGCCATGACGATACCGGAGCCATCCCAGTAGATTAGCTTCAGCCGATCTGCCTTACGAGCGCAACCCCAACGATGCAGACTGACTGCTCATGAAGGGTCGGTTGGTGACCTGTCGTGGGCGACACGAAGAGGCATTGACTTGTTTGGAGGCAGCCGATCGCCTCAATCCACTGCGCTCTCGCTGGTCCCGTCCTTTGTCCGGCATCGCCCTTTTTTCCCTTCGGCGCTTTGAAGAGGCCGCCCATGCGTTCAAACTGACGCCGGTGCCAACCCCACGGTCGGTCGCGCGGCTCGCGGCGTGCTACGCCCAGCTTGGTCGGACAGCAGAGGCACAGGCAGCCGTGGCGGAGGTCCTGCGGCTGCAGCCCAATTTCTCGACGGTCGAATACACGCGCAAGAGCGTTTTCCTTGAACACGCCGACGACCGAGAGCTTCTCCGCGAAGGACTGACCAAGGCGGGATTGCCGGCGTGAGGGGCCGTGCCAGAGCAGTTGGTGGCTACCGTGGTGACGGTCGTTCCGTCGCGCAGCGTGTCCGACAGATGCGCCTGTTTCTCCTCATCGCTCTCCGCCCCGACCAACTGGCCGAATACGCTCGGCAACCTCGCTCCCGGTGGGCCGTCAGGCCGTCATTTCGCTGCCCTGAGGTCCGTCGATGAAACTGAAGGATATGGCACCAAGAAGCAACGTCAAACCGGGCTTGGCCTGATCGAGACGTAGCCCGACCCCAACGACAAGCGCAATCAGTTGGCCCGCCTGTCCGGAAGGGGTGAAGGGGTCCTCAACTCAATCGCTCATTTCATTGAGGAGGATCAGACCTTCGGACAGCAATACCGTGAGGTCGGTGCCTCCCATCCCGGAATGATCTGGCGGGATGGCGCCAAGCGCAATCGACGCTTGGGGATTGTGCCCGCTAATCCCATTAGTCCCCACCGCTAAAAGGCCGCCACAAGCGGCAGCGCCCATAGGGCTGCAAACATTCGGGAACCGATGTCTGGTGCGTGCGTTCGAGCATGGGGACTGCGCTGTCAGCCGCATACTGGCAGTCTCCCGAGGAGGTATCCCCTATGACCGCGTACAAAGTCGGTTATCTCATTGGCAGCCTTGCCAAGGGCTCACTCAATCGGAAGCTGGCCAAGGCGCTGGTGAATTTAGCGCCGGCCGAGCTCTCGATGACTGAAATCCCATTCAAGGACCTACCGCTCTACAGCTACGACTACGACGCAAATTTTCCTCCGCCGGCAAGGGCCTTCAAGGATGCACTCGCCGGGGTCGAAGCCGTGTTGTTCGTCACACCGGAGTACAACCGCTCTATCCCAGGCGGATTGAAAAACGCGATCGACTGGGCGAGCCGTCCCTACGGTCAGAACTCGTTCACCCGTAAGCCGTCGGCTGTCATCGGCACTTCGCCGGGTTCGATCGGCACCGCGCTGGCGCAGCAAAGCCTTCGCGGCGTTCTTGGCTTCTGCAACTCCCCACAGATGAACTCGATCGAGGCCTACATCCAGTTTAAACCCAGCCTGATCACCGACGAAGGTGAGGTCACCGACCCTACGACCGAGGAGTTCCTGCGCGACTACATGCTGCAATTCCACGGCTTCATTGCAAGGGTCTATACCGCCCTTCCCAGACCGGACCTAACGCCTGTCGAATAGGGGCTTGGCGTCCACAAGTCCCCGACACATGCCGTAGAACCCCGCCACCGTGGGGCAGCGGGCTCGTCGCGCCCCCGCGATTGGAATTCGTTTGGTTGCCGGTTCTTCGACTTTGTTTGGGCATATCCAGCGCAGCCTGATGATCACTTATAGAACCAGCGATCCTGATTAGGCCCAGTAGCGTTGAGGATGAGACCCAATAGCAGACCTAATGCGGCGCCGAGAATGAAGGCGCTCGACACCGTACCCGGATTGTCTTCGACGGCACCGGAAACAGATTGAGCCCCAGTCCGGAGCACCTGGGCTGTACGGCCAGCGCGATCGGCAGCGCGGTCATACCAGCCTGTGGCTTCCTCGATGGCCTCTTCGGCGCGCTCTGCCAGCGTTCGATTGATCTTGTTGATTTCCCGCTTCAGCTGAGCGACCTGCTTCTCCAAGGCTTCCTGAGCTTCGCGCTGGGTCGGTCTCGGTGTCGCGGCTTCGTTTTGGTCGGCGGCCATTTTCAACCTCCCTTGATTGTCATGCTCAACGGCTGGCCGCTGCGTAAGGTTCCTGTCAGCGAAAAAAGCCCGCCACCGTGAGGCAGCGGGCCACCAGTTGCCTTCGCGCTCAACTCAGGCGAGCTGCAAGGCGCCTGATATCTGTGGCGATCGACAGGAACGCCGCGTTCGGATCGCCAAAATCCTCTAGTCCCAATATGTCGCTCACGCGAAGCTTTACCGTCATGCCTTCAAGGGTATGGGCAGGGACCGCGCAAATGCGCTTGCCTATTTCCCATTCCTCGTCGCAAATCGCGTTGAATGCTTCTTCGGCAGCGTCAACCCCGTCTTCGCGGTTGATCTCTTCCCATTTGGCGGTGCGCGCATCCTGCAAGGCCTTGTTCTCAGCTTTCTGTTCTTCGATCTGCTTGGACCATGCGGCGTAGATGGCCGGCCTCTTGTTGTGCGCCATGTCTGCAATCGTCATGGCGTTGAACGCAGTCCTCACGTCTTCCGGCATGTCTCCTTCCACGCCGAAGGTCTCGGCGGGTAGAGCTTTTCGCATCGTCTACCAACCTTCCTGCATACCTTCGCCGCTCTTTCCCTCCGGGTGCGGGCTTGTTCCAGTTCCTTTTCGAGCCGGAACAGCTCGGTGTCTGCGCTTTCGAAGTGCGAATGATTGATCATGTTCATCGGATATTCCTTCTCTCCAGGAAACCCGCCGCTTCTGTCAGTCCAGATGATTCGGCTTTACGTGAGGTTACCGCTGCGATGGAGGCGGCACCGATACGGGCCAGGATGGTGCGGCGGGAAAATCTCCCGATGGCAGCGGGCATAGCTTCGCGGGCCGCCGGAACCTAGGTGAACGGCATTTGGAATTCCCCTTCAGTTGTGATACTTACACTTGTGAAAATAGCACAAGAGCGAAGAGTTGTGAAGCCTGCACAAGTGAGGATGGCTAGAGCCGCTTTGAATTGGTCGTTGGCCGACCTGTCAAAGGCCGCCGGAGTTCATCGCAACACCATCTCAAATTTCGAGACAGGCAAGTATGGCGGTTCGGAGGATGCCTTGGCTGCAATCGAGCGCGCCCTCGAATCTGCCGGCATCGAGTTCATCGCCGAGAATGGCGGCGGCGCCGGGGTGAGGCTGCAGAAGCCCTGAGATCCCGAGGGGAGCCGGCTTGCGCGTGCGCGCCAGTTGCGCGATTGTCCATCGCAGAGATAGGAGGGCTTTTGGCTTTTGATGGCCTCAGCGCTGCTATCGCGGCAGTTGCGACGTTCTTTGTGCTTAACAGTGACTACAACCCGTTCGCATCGCCAATGAGCCGAGCTTGCGAAGCAGTCCTAAAGAAACGACTTCACGCGCCAGCCGGCTATAAGCGGGTAGAGACTTCGGAAAGTTCCGAACCCATACCTTTGGAAGACTATTTAAAGGACCGCGACGCCACCACCGAATCAGATCGGGATCTATGGACCAGGATGTACAGCGACGACTCCGGTCGCAAAAATCCGCCGACAAAGTTCACGCTCTTCATCGCCTATGACGCCCCCCAACGCCTATGGAACGCCGGTTCGTGGCCTTTCAATGTGCGAATACCGATCCCTCTCAGCCAGCAAATCCGACGCAGCATGGTATTCGGTGATTGTCGATAACTTCACGCAGACTGGTTGGTTAAGAGGCTAATACTCAAGGGCAACGTGCAGAAGTGATTCCGCTCTACATCGCCGCAATCGGTGTCGTGATGCTCGCTGGCGCGGTCTGGCGCTATAGGCAGCGCGACATGCTAGGGATGTCCGTCTGCCTCCTGATGGCAGCGTTCGCGGTTTTGTTGCTGGTGCTTCCGGCGAGGCCCTAACGTCGCTTCGGCTTCGTCGTGATCTCTTCCACCCGGGCGTTCACGCCGTCCTGCACCATTGCCTGCTCAAGCGCGTCCGCTTCGGCCTTGTCCTTGGTCGTCAAGATCGTGCGCCAACGGGGCTTGTCGAACACGCTGACGATAGAGGTCGTGGCCCGGCTTGTCGTGACCTATCGGAGCCCGAAGAAGCTCAATATCGCCAACACGATGACAATCGCTCCAACGATCCAAATGATATTGTTCATGATCATTCTCCGGTTTAGGAAGCCCGCGCCTCTCCGAGGCCTGATCTTTGGCAGGCGATGGAGGCACCACTGATGCAAGCTTCAACTTTTAGAAGCCGCTAATGTTCCCTTCGATCGAAAGTCGGCTTCCAGTCGCGGTTTCGCTCCCGCTGCAGGCCTTCCAGCCCGCCTCGGAGCACCTTTTGTCCGGTGGGACGAGACGGGCTGCGGAAGCTCGAAGGGGGCTTCCCGCTTCAAAACTTCGTGAGCCGCCAATTGTTCCATTAGTCTGCGCTAAAATGCCACCCCGCTACGCCTCAGTCCGCCAATTTAGCTTTCGCTAATAGCTGGTGCGATGACGCCATCTCGTGGGGATTCACAGCCTCCGGGTTTCAATGTATGTTGCTCGGCATGGAACGGGCATTCGATGACATCGCTGCCGCCCTCAGAGAGCCCCGCCAGGACTTGTGGCGCCCTGTCCGCGCCATCGGCCCTTGATCTTGCCGGCAAGCTGCTGATGGGCGTTGCAATCGGCCTTGGCGTAGGACTTGTGATGGCGATAGCGGGTTAGGATGGCGGCGGCGCCGGTGTGAGGCTCCGGAAATGGAAGCGCCTTGAGAGGGTTGCGCAAAAGGCGCGCGTGCATGCGGTATCCGTCGTACTTGATTTCGTGAAGCCAGTTCGGGCCGTCGGGCGCTTCGTCGACGAGACGCGTGAGCTGGGGCTCGATCCATTTCGGCGGATGCGTTGTGTTCGGCTTTGTAGGACTCACCGTCTTGCGCGCCAATTCACATAAAGCGTCGTCATGCGGGCGAGACTACCACATGATGGCGGTATATCCGCTGCAGCTTCTATCGGAAATCCCGCGTCTTCACCTTGATGCGGTCGATGTGCTCGTAGGGATCGACGATATCGCGCGTTTTCGGCATGCCGCGCGGATCAACGCCCGATCCGCCATGATGGGCCTCGTCACCGCGGCCGTGTGGCAATGGAAATGGCGTGTCGCGGTTTCCGACGCTGGCGAGTTCGGCCGATAGATCGGTCAACTCGTGGGCAACGAGATGCACCACCTCCCCTTCCCGCTGGATGCGGCCGCGCACGCCGAGCATGGCCGACGAAAGAAGCACGCGCCGGAATTTCTCGAACACCTTTACCCAGACAACGACGTTGGCGGCGCCGGTCTCATCCTCCATGGTGAGGAACATGACGCCTTTGGCCGAGCCCGGCCTTTGCCGCACCAGCACCAGGCCGGCGGCCTCGAGCCATCGTTTGTCCCGCGCCTGCATGGCTTCCTGGCAAGTCACGATGCGACGCCGGCGTAGATCGGCGCGTAGAAACGACACCGGATGGCTGCGCAAGGTCAGCCCGACATGACCGTAATCCTCGACAACTTCACGGCCCGCCGTCATCGGCCTCAGCGCGATGACAGGCTCGTGGATTTCAGGCACCGTTTTCTGTTCACGGGACGTGGCGGCCGCGAACAGCGGCAAAGGTTCATCGCGCAGCGCCTTGATCGCCCAGAGCGCATCGCGGCGGGCAAGGTTCAGATCCGGCAGAAATGCGTCGGCCTCGGCGAGCTGGACAAGTGAAGCCGCCGGCACGCCGGCGCGGCGCCAGAGATCGTCAACCGAGAGGAAGGGTTCGTCGGCCCGCGCCGCGACGATTGCGGCCGCGTCATCATTGGCGAGACCCTTCACCATGCGCAGGCCAAGCCGGACAGCGAAGCGATCTTCGGCATCGGTCGGCTCGAGCGTGCAATCCCAGCGGCTGGCATTGACGCAGACCGGACGCACCTCGACGCCATGATCGCGAGCATCACGCACGATCTGGGCCGGCAGATAAAAACCCATCGGCTGCGAATTCAGAAGCGCGGTACAAAAGACATCGGGATGCCAGCATTTCACCCAGGACGAGGCGTAGGCGATCAGAGCGAAGGAGGCGGCGTGGCTTTCGGGAAAGCCGTAGCTGCCGAACCCTTCGAGTTGCGAGAAGGTCTTTTCGGCGAACTCTGGCGTGTAGCCGTTGGCGATCATGCCGTTGATCAGCTTGTCGCGGAATTTCGAGACGCCGCCAGTGTGCTTGAAGGTGGCCATGGCGCGGCGCAGCTGATCGGCCTCGCCGGCGGAAAAGCCGGCGCAGACCATCGAGACCTGCATCGCCTGCTCCTGAAACAGCGGGACGCCGAGCGTCTTGCCGAGCACGCGCTCGAGCTCCGGCGTCGGAAACGTCACCTCTTCCGTCCCATCGCGCCGGCGAAGGTAGGGATGGACCATGTCGCCCTGGATCGGGCCGGGACGGACGATCGCAACCTCGATCACCAGGTCGTAAAATGTCCTGGGCTTCATGCGCGGCAGCATCGACATCTGCGCCCGGGATTCGATCTGAAACACGCCAAGCGTCTCGGCCTTGCGGATCATCGCATAGGTTCGCGGATCCTCGGCCGGGATCGTCGCCAGATCGAGGACAATGTCCTTGTGCTCGGACAGGAGATCGAATGACCGCTTCATACAGGTGAGCATGCCCAGGGCCAGGACATCCACCTTCATGAATTTGAGGGCGTCGATGTCGTCCTTGTCCCATTCCACGACCTGGCGATCCTTCATCGCCGCCGGCTCGATCGGCACGAGGCCGTCGAGCCGGTCATGCGTCAGGACAAAGCCGCCCGGATGCTGCGAGAGATGACGCGGCGTGCCGGCAAGTTGCGCGGCGATGGTGGCGATGGGCAAGGGAGGCGCGATCGTCAACGTTTCCAGCCAGGCGGCGCTGGTCGCGCTCGACGGCCACATTTCCTACCGCTCATCCAAGGCCGCGCTGGAAAACAGAGCTGGGCAAATACAATATCCGGGTCAACAGCGTGAACCCAACCAGTCATGACACCGATCTCATTGGGCCATTGGAGTCAGCCGCATGTCGCCGAGCCGTTCCTGAAACAGATGCCGCTCGGCCGCTGGGCGACGGAAGATGAAGTCGTAGGCCCAATCGTGTTTCTGCTCAGCGACGCCGCTTCGATGATCACCGGGATTCACCTTCCCATCGACGGCGGCTACACGTGCCGATGGGGCCTGTGACATCGTCCTAGAGAAAAGCTGATGCTGCCGGTTCTTCGAACTTCGCCGCGCCGGTCATGATGGCAACGACATCGGCCATGGTGTGGGTTTTCGGACTGACCACGGCCGCGCGTTTGCCCAGGCGCATGATTTGGATGCGGTCGGCGATTTCGAAGACGTTCGGCATGTTGTGACTGATCAGGACCACGGGCAGTCCGCGTTGCCGGATGGCCCGGATCAGGTCGAGCACCTGGCCGGTTTCGCGCACGCCGAGCGCTGCCGTCGGCTCGTCCATGATCGCAAGTTTCCTGGCGAACAATGCCGCCCTGGCGACCGCGACGCCCTGACGCTGGCCGCCTGACAGCGCTTCCACGGCGCTGCCGATCGACGGCAGGCGGAATTTCAGCTCCGCCATGCTGCGTTCCGCCTCCGCTCGCATGCCCTTTTTGTCGAGCATGCGCAGTACATTGCCGAGAAATCCGCGGCGGCGGCGTTCTCGGCCAAGAAACAGGTTGCTGGCGATGTCGAGCGCGGCCGCAACGGCGAGATCCTGGTAGACCGTCTCGATGCCGAGCTTGCGTGCTTCCAGCGGACCCTTGAAGTGGACGGGTTGGCCGTCCAGCAGGATGTCGCCGCTGTCGGGGACGATCGCGCCGGTCAGCGCCTTGATCAGCGAACTCTTTCCAGCGCCGTTGTCACCGACCACCGCCAGGATTTCGCCGGCGCGCAGTTCGAAATCGACACCGTCGAGAGCGGTGACGTGGCCGTAGCGTTTGACCAAATTGCGGGCTTCGAGGATGACGCCACCCGGGGTGGTCACCACTGGCGCTCTCGGCTCGACAGGCGTCATCACCGCCTCCCCCTGGTCAACTGATCGAGCGCGACCGCCACGATCACGAGAATGCCTGTGATCAGATCCTGCCAGAGCGGGTCAATGCCGGCGAGCGTCAGCCCATTGCGCAGGACGCCAACGATCAGCGCGCCTATCAGGGTGCCGATCAATCCGCCCCGGCCGCCGAACAGGCTGGTGCCGCCGATGACGACGGCGGTGATGGAATCGAGATTGGCGGTCTGCAAGGCATTGGGGTCGGCATTGGGGATTCGGCCGAGCGCCAGCCAGGCCGCGATCCCGTAAATGAACGCCGCTAGGACGTAGACCGACAGCAGGAGCCGGCCAACAGGTATACCGACGAGCCGGGCGGCTTCCGGATTGTTGCCGACCGCGTAGACATGCCGTCCCCATTGCGTCTGGTTGAGAAGGAACCAGACCATTCCATAGAGGAGGAGCATGATGATGACGCCGTAGGTCACGATGAAACCGTTCAGGCGGATGGTGTTTCCCGTCCAACCGAGAAAGTCGTCGTTGACCGCAAAAGCCCCGCCCGCCGAAATCAGCCTGAGGGCGGCGGTGATGATGCCCAATATGCCGAGGGTCACGATAAAGGGCGGCAGGCGCAGGCCGCTGATCAGGCTCCCAGCCGCGACTCCGGCCGCTGTGCAGGCAAGAACTGCCAGGGCCATGGCCGCGACCGGATCATAGCCGCTGTTCGCCAGCTTTCCGGCAAGGATTGTGCCCAGTACGCATATCGCCCCCACTGCGAGGTCGATGCCGGCGGTCAGGATGATCAAGGTCTGGCCAATGGCCAAGGTGCCGATGATCACCGTCTGCTGGAGAATGATCGACAGGTTTTGCATCGCGAGAAACCGCGGATTAGTCAGCGAAAAGATCACGCCGAAAGCAAGCAGCACCAGCAATGGGCCCACCGATGGCGTGCCGATCACCTTCTTGGCAATGCTGGACATCCTGCCGAAAGAGAGTGCCGATGGCGAATTCATAGTGCCCTCTGGAACGGTCGCCATGTCTACCTCAAGGGTTGGGCCGGAAAACGAACGGGACCATGCCGATACAGACCGTCTTGTCGACGGCCTGTCCGGCATGGTCCCGCCGGGAGGATTCAGAAATCAGTCGCCCCAGCAGTTCTTGAGGCCCCATTCGGTATCCTTGGAGTCGATCCCTTCAATAGGCTTGTCGGTGATCAGGAACGAACCCGTATTGACGAACCCACTCGGCTTCTTGCCGCTGGCGGCATAGTCCACGACCGCATCGACACCCATAGCCGCCATCTTGTAGGGGAACTGCATGACCGTCGCGGCGATCTTGCCGGCCTTGACGTCGCGAACGCCGGCGCAACCGCCGTCGATGGAGGTCAGCATGACATCGGCTTCCTTGCCGAAGGATTTCAACGCCGCATAGCCGCCGGCGGCGGCTGGCTCGTTGATGGTGTAGACCGCATTGATCTCGCCGTTCTTGGAGAGCAGGTTTTCCATGCCGACCTGGCCCTTGTCCTGCGCGCCATTGGTGATAGCCGAGCCGGCAATGGCCGGATCGCCTTCGGCAAGCCCGAAGCCCTTCAGATATCCATTGTGCCGGAACATATCGACCGTGCCGCCAGGCGTTCCATCAAGCATCGCCAGCACCGGCTTCTTGTCGCCGATCGCCTTGCGGGCATAGGCGCCCTGCTGCACGCCGGCCTCGAAATTGTCCGTGGCAAACGTCGCGTCGACGGCGTCGGCCGGATCGGTCGCGGTATCGAGCGCGATCACGAGCACCCCCGCATCGCGCGCCTTCTTGATGACACCCAGCATGCCGGTCGAATTGTTCGGCGTCACCAGTATGCCTTTGGCGCCGGCGCTGATCAGATCCTCGATCGCAGTGACCTGGCCCTCATTGTCGCCGTCGAACTTGCCGGCACGGGCGATCAGCTTGGCGCCCTTGGCCTTGGCCTCCGCTTCGGCGGCCTGACGCATTTTCACAAAGAACGGGTTGACCTCCGTCTTGGTGACGAGGCCGACAATGACTTCCTCAGCCGAGGCATGGCCACTCACTGCAAAGGCGGTCCCGAAGAACACCAGGCCCGCAACGGCTGATTTCGCGATGGTTCCGGATTTCGCACCGGTCGACATAGGCAAAGTGGACATGAACTCCTCCCAAGTTGTTGAACCTTTCTCCTCAAAGGCTCACCGAGTTACGCACATGTTTTGCATACAGTCAAACATTATATCGTGAATTATGTATGTTTTTATACATAATCCACGATACGCGCCCCATATCGGACGTGCTCTGCACGACGAGGACGGCGATTCCGCAAAACGACGGGGCTGGCAATCGCTCTGTTCAGGCCACCGATTTCGCTTCTTCCTCCGGCCGCTCGAGCGACGCCGCCCTGTTCAGATCGTGCATGGCGTTGCGTACGGTCCGGCTGTCGCTGAGCTGCCTATAATTCTTGTAGAGGGACCGATAGGCGGCCGCGCCTTCGCGGCGGGGGTGATAGGGCGTGAAGGTGCGCGCGCCGAACCGGGCCGTGCCTTCGGCGAAGCCGCTCACCAGTTCGGCCGCGACCGCACCATGAACCGCCGCGCCGACGGCCGTTGCATGGGCAATGCTTGGAACCTCCACGACGCGCCCCAGCACGTCGGCCATGATCTGCACCAGCAATGGATTGTTCTGGGCCAGCCCGCTGGTCAGGATGACGCGGTTGATGGCAAAATCGCCGGCTTCGAAGAGGTCGACCACCGTGCGAGCGCCAAAACACAGCGACTCGATCAGTGCACGGTAGATGCCCGCACCGGTGGTTTCGGTGGTGAGACCGAGAAGCAGGCCGCTGAGGTCTGAATCCGCAAGCGGCACCCGGTTGCCGTTCCACCAGTCGAGCGCCACGAGATGGTTGGTGCCGGGTTCGAGCGTGGCTGCCTCGCGGTTGTAGATACGGAAACTTTCCGCCTCGTCGGAACCACGCGGAAAGGCCTTCACGAACCAGGCGAGCGTGTCGCCAAACCCCGCCTGCCCGGCCTCGTAGCACCAGAGATCGCGAACCGATCCATCCTTGGCCACGCCTTCGATGCCGGGTGGCAATGGACGGAACTGCTCGTTCAAAAAGAGATAGACCGCCGATGTTCCGAGCGCGCCGACGAGACAGCCGGACGACACGGCCCCGACCGCGGGCAGCACGACGTGTGAATCAATCACCGCCACCGCCACGACGGCGCGGCCAGTGATCCCCGTGCGCATCCGCCATGGCTCGGATAGGCTTCCAGCCGGAGTGCCAATACGGTGCGGCTCCGACAGCCTTTCGGAAAGACCTGGCACGATCCCCTGGGGATAGCCTTCCGCCTCGGAATACTGGGCCTTGTAGGCCGCAAAACCCAGACTGCGCACTTCACAGCCAGTCAACTGCCAGACAAGCCAATCGCCGGATTCGATGAACCGTCCGGCCGCTTTCCAGATGCGCGGTGCTTCGTCCGCGATTTGGGCCGCCTTCGGCAGCAGCCATTCGCCGGAAAGCTTGCCGCCGAAATTGCGCAGGAAGGCCCCGCCCCGGCGGTTGATCGCATCCGCATAGGGCTGCGCGGCGCGATGCTTCCACAGTTTGACATAGGCATGAGGCTCGCTTGGGTAAAGGTCGGAAAGGGCCGTGCCGTCGGTGGTGGTCGGCATCGGCGAGCTTGCCGAAAAGCCGAGCCCAATCGACTCGATGACCCGGCCACGCCCAAGCACGCCGAGGATTTCTTCCGTCGCCTCAAGATAGTCGGCGGCATTCTGCAACGCCCATGACCGCGGCAACGGCGTGCCATCAGGAAGGCTTTGGGTCATGACGTCATGACGGTAGGCATGCGTGTGGCTGCCGATCTGCTCGCCGGTTGCTGCATCCAGAAGGACGCCGCGAGCTGAGCCGGTGCCGTAATCCAGTCCGATAACGTAAGTTGCGGTCATCTCGCCTGCTGCCCTCCCAACTCCGGCGACGCAGCGCGACGATGTTTCTCAAGCGCCCTGTAAACCGCCTTCTTGACCGCCTCAACGGTGAGGTGGAAATGCTCGTAGAGCATCTCGGCCGGGGCCGATTCGCCAAAGGAGTCGATGCCGACACACTCACCCTCAAGGCCCACATATTTGCGCCAATAGTCGGTGACGCCGGCTTCGACGGAGATGCGGGGAACGCCGCGCGGCAGCACCTCGGCCTTGTAGCCGTCATCCTGCCGGTCGAAGGCACTGGTGGACGGCATGGAGACCACACGAGCCTGGATTCCTTGCTTCGCGAGCTGCTCCTGTGCGCCGACAGCGAGCTGTATTTCGGACCCGGTCGCGATGATGACGGCGTCCAGCCGGCCATCTTCCCGGCGCAGCACATACCCGCCCCTGCGCACAGCTTGAACCTGGGCCTGGTCGCGCGGCTGAAACGGCAGGTTCTGGCGGCTAAGCGCGAGACTTGTCGGCGTCGCCGCCTGCTCCAGCGCAACCTGCCAGGCAACCGCCGTCTCAACGGTGTCGCATGGTCGCCATACGTCCATGTTGGGCATCAGCCGGAGCGTCGCCACCTGCTCGATGGGCTGATGCGTCGGACCATCCTGACCGAGCGCGATGGAATCATGGGTAAAGACATAGATGGCGCCGAGCTTCATCAGCGCTGCCATCCGCAGGGCGTTGCGCGCGTATTCCGAAAACATCAGGAACGTGCCGCCGAATGGACGAAACCCGCCATGGGCCATCAGGCCGTTCATGATCGCGGCCATTCCGAACTCGCGAACGCCGTAGTAAATGTAGTTGCCACCCGAGACGGAGGTGATCGGCTCGGCTCCCTTCCAAAGGGTGAGGTTCGAACTGGCGAGATCTGCCGAACCGCCTATCAGCTCGGGAAGGAAGCCGGAAAAGGCCTGAATGGCGTTCTGGCTTGCCTTGCGTGTGGCCAGCGTTTCGGCTTTTTCGACGGTTTGCGCAACGAACGCATCCGCCTTGGCGGCGAAGGCCGTGGGAAGATCGCATTTGGCTCGCCGCTCGAACTCCGCCGCTTCATTGGGGTAGACCTCGCGGTATGTCTCGAAGCGGCGGCGCCAGTCGGCCTCGAGCATAGCCCCTCTGACCGAGGCGTTCCACGCGTCGCCAATCTCTCTTGGAACGTCAAACGGCGCATGCGGCCAGTCGAGAGCAAGCCGAGCCCCGCCGACTTCGGCGGCGCCCAGCGGAGATCCATGGCAATCGTGACTGCCCGCCTTCGTCGGCGCTCCCTTGCCGATCGTGGTCTTGCAGCAGATCAGCGTCGGGCGGGTTGCATGCGCTTTTGCCGCGGAAATCGCCCGGTCGACCGCCTCGACATCGTGCCCGTTCACATCGGCAATGACCTGCCAGCCATAGGCCTCGAAGCGCTTGGGCGTATCGTCAGAAAACCAGCCGCCGACATGGCCGTCGATGGAAATGCCGTTGTCGTCGTAAAGCACGATCAGCTTGCCCAGACCGAGCGTTCCGGCAAGCGAGCACGCCTCATGCGAAATGCCTTCCATCAGGCAGCCGTCGCCTGCCAGGACAAAGGTGTGGTGGTCGACAATGTCGTGTCCGGATCGGTTGAATTTCGCGGCCAGCGTCTTTTCGGCAATTGCCATGCCGACAGCATTTGCGAGGCCTTGCCCGAGCGGCCCGGTCGTAACCTCAACTCCCGGCGTATAGCCGAATTCGGGATGGCCCGGCGTCCTGCTACCAAGCTGCCGAAACTGCCGCAGATCATCGATCGAGACATCGTACCCAGTGAGATGGAGCACGCTGTAGAGCAGCATCGAGCCGTGGCCATTGCTGAGCACAACGCGGTCGCGGTCGGTCCAGGCCGGATTGGATGGATTGTGACGAAGGTGCCGGTGCCAGAGCGCGACTGCGATCTCGGCCATGCCCATCGGCATGCCTGGGTGGCCGGACTTGGCGTTCTCGACCGCATCCATTGACAGCGCACGGATGGCATTCGCCAGGAGATCCGGGCGGGCGAAGTCCTTTTGCGCTGACAACATGTGAGATTCCGTCGATCGAGTGACGGAGAAACATCGCAACAGCGCGGGGCGGCCCACGCAAGTTCATCCGTTCCTCCCGGACGACATCCTCTTAGCTGCCGATATATCTTTAAGTCAACGTGTTATTGCATGTTTTTGTACAAAAGTTATGCAGCTTTCTTGCAGACATGCCTTTATCTCCCCGGGGTTTATGGCTAAATCTCAGGGCGAACGGGAAAGTGCGGAATGGTCAGGACAAATGGTACGGCGGAGCATCCCGCCCTTGCAAACAGCGGGCAAATTCTCTCGCTGATTGCCACCGGCGCCGCCACGTCCCGGTCGGCGTTGCTCGAGGCGTCGGGATTGTCGCGCGTGACCGTCACCCAGCGCCTGAATGCGCTGATCGACTCCGGCCTGATCCGCGAGACGGCGCGCACCATGCCGAGCGGCGGGAGGCCAACGCGCGTGCTTGGAATCAATGAACGGGCGGGCTTCTTTCTCGTCGCCAACATCGGCGAAACCTACATCCATCTTGCCGCCATGGACCTCGAACCCGCTGTCGTCTCGCAAAGTACAATACCGTTCAACGCGTCGGACGGACCGGCGGTTTCCCTTGAGCAGATTGCCGACGGGTTCGACATCCTCGCAGCGAAGGCCCGGACCAGCCATGGCTCGCTTTTCGGGGTCAGCCTCAGCATGCCCACGCCGGTCGATTTCAAACGCGGCCGCGTCGTCGGTCCTTCGGTGCTTCACGGGTGGGACGAATTCGACATCATCAGCTGGCTGCGCCGTCGCTTCGATGTGCCAATCTATGTCGAAAACGACGTGAACCTCATGGCGATCCACGAGCATCGCCAGAACTTCCCGCATGTCGATGACATGTTCTTCATCAAGGCTGGAACGGGTATCGGCAGCGGCATCATCGCCGGCGGCAAGATCTTTCGCGGCGCTCAGGGCGCGGCCGGCGACATCGGCCATATCCAGTTCAACTCCGAGAACCCGCCGTTGTGCCGCTGTGGCAAGCTCGGTTGTGTCGAAGCCCGCGCCGGCGGCTGGGCGATTGCCCGGGATCTCTCGAGCAAAGGCTTCAAGGCGGAGAACGCACGCGATGTCATATCGCTCGTCGAAATACAGAAGCCGGAAGCCCTGATGCTGCTGCGCAGCGCTGGGCGGGTGATCGGCGAAGTCGCCTCAGATGTCGTCAGTATTCTCAACCCAAACCTGATCGTGGTGGGCGGCACACTCGCCAAGGGTGGAGAGTTTCTGTTGTCGGGTATCCGCGAACTCGTCTACCAGCGATGCCTTCCACTTGCTACGCGCGAGTTGCAGATCGTGCTTGCCAACCCGCAGAAGGATAGTGCCCTTTTTGGCGCTACCTATCTGGCGCTTGAGGATATCTTCAGCCTCAGGAAAGTGGAGGAACTCATCGATCGACTTGCCATCGACCGCGCCAATCCACTTTCACAAGGCGGCAGGATTTCCGGATGACGCTGTTTCAGGTGACACCCATGATCATCGCGACAAGATCCTTCTGAACGCCTTGGCGTATAGTCATCTCGCCGACACTTCGGCCTTGCCGCATGACGACAGCACGATCCGCCACGCGCACGACGTGGTCCATGTTGTGGCTTACAATAATGACTGACAGGCCTCGCTCCGGCAGGCGTCTTACCATCGTCAATATCTCGTCGGATTCGCGCACACCAAGTGCCGCCGTGGGTTCATCCAGAATGACCACCCGGCGGGCGAACGCCACCGCCCGTGCAACTGCCACAGCTTGACGCTGGCCGCCCGACATCAGTCCGATCTCCTGGGAGGGTGAGACATGGCTGACGCTTAGCGCGCTCGCATGCTCCCGCCACTGTCTCTGCTCTTGTCCGGCGGAAAGGAAGCCCAGCGGACCAAGCCAGCGTGGCCACGTCTGCTCGCGTCCAATCAGGAAGTTGTCGGAGACGGTCAGATTGTCGAAAACAGCAAGATCCTGAAATACGGTCTCGATGCCCGATGCACGCGCGTCGGCGGGCGAACGCAGCCGCAGTGGGCGTCCGTCAAGCTCGATGTCACCGGAATCCAGCGTTACGATGCCGGTGATCGCCTTGATGAGTGTCGACTTTCCGGCACCGTTATCGCCGAGCAAGGCAACAATCTCGCCCTCATGAAGGTCAAGCGACGCACCAGCCAGCGCCGTGACGAACCCGTAGGCCTTGCGCGCGTCCCGCACCGAGAGAACCAGACGCGCATCGGAGGCCACGTTGGAAATGCTGTCTGGCGAGGCGATGCTCATTGGCTCACCTGTCTCGCGCGCAGCGTTCGAATGCGGGTCTCGATGTGTTTGCGCAAGACATCGAGTTCAAGTGCCAGCAGGATGCCGATGCCTATTGCCACCGATGACCAGAACGGAGAGACGTCGAGTTGCTGAAGGCCACTGCGGATCGTGGCGATGACGAGCGCGCCGAACAGCACGTTGGTGATGCTGCCGCGACCGCCGAAGAGACTTGCGCCGCCGACAACCACCGCCGTGATGGCGTCCAGCTCATAGCCGACGCCCGAAAGAGGCGAAGCCGACCCGGTCCGACCGTGATACAGCATGCCTGCAATGCCCGCTGTGGTACCACAGATGGCATACGCGCTCATGATCAACCTGTCGCGCGGAAGCCCAACCCATTGCGCGACATCCGGATTGCCGCCAACCGCATAGAGCCAGCGGCCCCATTGCGTACGCCGCAACATGAGCCAGAACAACCCTGCAAGAACCAGGACCATCAAGGCGCCGGCAGGTATGCCCAGCATCTTGCCGTTTGCCAGCCAATGCACGGCGGGCGAAACACCCACGAGCGTGTTGCCGCCGCTGATGAGCAATGCGACACCGGCAACAATGCCGAGCATCGCGACGGTGACCACGAGGGGCTGCGGAATGCCGCCCTTGACGATGAGGAAGCCGTTGATCAGTCCGACAATCAGACCAACAAGAGGATAGATGACCAGCGCAATCGAGCTGGGTTGATCGACACCGGTGAGCGTGGCCGCCGTCACGACGCTCAGCGCTATGACGCTGCCGACCGAGACATCGATGCCGCGAACCAGGATCACGAGGAATTGCCCTAGGCCCAAGGCGCAGACAATCGCGCTTTGGGCCAGCAGGTTCTGAAGATTGCGCACCGATAGGAAATGTGGGGCAAGCAGGCCGAATGCCACGATCAGCGTTACCAGAATTATGATCGGGCCGGCCTGCAACAGCCACAGCAAGACAGAGAGGTGGTCGCGGCGTCCTGCCGCCGTGTCAGGCGACTTCCCCACAATGTCGACATGTGCTTCCATGGATGGCGCTATTTCACGACGTCATCAACATTGCCGGCCACCACGTCGGAGACCGTCTTCAGCATGCCGCCAGCATTCTCCGAGGTTTGGACGGGCTGCGCCGGCACCACCACAAGCTTTTCAACGCTTTTACCGCGCACCAGGTCAGCAGTGGTGTCCGTGGCTGTTCTGGCGATCACCTCGAACGGGTAAGGGACCGTGAACTTCCAGTTCTTGTTGCCCTTAGCGATCGCCTTCAGCGCGTACTCCTGGCCGCCGACCGAACCAACGATGACATTGGAGCCGGTTGCCTCGAGCGCCTGCAGCGTGCCCTGTGCCGAGACGTCAAAGATATCGTAGATGCCGACCAGATTTGGATGCGCGTTCAACATGCCCTCGGCGATCGTGCGCGATTTCTCGGGGTCGCAACGGGCGTCGCCCTCGGCAACGATGCTGAACTTCGTACCTTTCAACGCATCCTTGAAAGCATTGATGAACGCGTCGGTATCCGCCAGGCCCGCAATACAGCGGATGACGCCAATCTCGCCTCCCGCAGGGAGTTGTTTGGCAAACTCCTGCACGACTGCCTTCTCGGCCCCGACGGGATCATAATTCACCTGCGCCGTCAGGTCGTCGATCGGCGGTGGCGCGCCGTCGAAGGACAGCACCTTGATGCCTTGCTTGGTCGCATCGTTGAGCGCGCTTACCAGTTCCTTGGAGGTGGCACCGGTGTTGACGCCGATAACGTTGTAGCCTTCAGCGGGGGCGTTGACGATTTCCTGAATGAAGAAATTGACGTCGCCGCGCGAGGTACCCGATTTGACGTCGATCTGGACATCTTCAATTTTGCCTGCCCGGCCTTTGGCGACATTGTACTGGCGAACATAGGCCTGATCGCCGAGGTACGAAAAGAGCATCAGCCCCTTGGGCTTTTCACCTGCAAAAGCGCCAAAGGCAACGCAGCAGCCTGCCGCAAGCAAGGTCGCGACGGAAGCGTGCAAAACCAGCTTCGATTTCATTTTTATCTCCTCCCTGGGTGTCGAGGCCCTCCCGAAGTCAGCCTCCATCTGACGATACGCCATCTCCACCAATATGTCTATCTTCATCTAAATTATGGGCTGATTTTGTTCATTTTTAAGCATAACTCTATGCCGACGCAGGTTTGCTCCGGCTCCCGATTGAACCGGTCGTGCGATAGAGCGTGACGGACTGGAGGGCAAAGATCGATGGCCTTCCGCGTACCTCTGTCAGAGGTTCGGTCAGCCAATTGCCCGTGATCGCCGGAGACTAGCGCTTGATCTGGTCGAGGCGGTCGACCGCCTTGACGTTCTCCGCCGAAGCGCCGGCAGGGTCGAAGCTGGAGGCCAGATATTTGTCGACAATCGCTTTCGCCAGTTCGGGCCCTATCACGCGTGCGCCCATGGTGATGATCTGAGCGTTGTTGGACTTGGCGGCCCGTTCTGCCGAATAGGTGTCGTGGGTCAGGGCGGCACGTATTCCCGGCACCTTGTTGGCGGAAATCGAAACTCCGATGCCGGTTCCGCAGAACAGCAAACCGCGCTCGAATTCGCCATCGACAACCCGTTGAGCAAGCCTCTGCAAGATGTCGGCGTAAAGGCCAGGCTGGCTTAGATCCGTTACCGAGACGCCGGCGTTGGCGCCCGGCCTTGTCTTTGGTGGCGTCTATTCGGGTCGCGGTGTGGCACTCTCCATGTCGCTTGGCCAGGAAATCGGTCGCTGGGCGGCAGGTCGGCGCACGAATGAGCAGATGTCGCTTCCGGTCACCAATATGAAGCCGGTCCCGTTCCATCCGATCGCGGTGCAGGTCGCCAACCGTATGCACGGCTGGGACCGATTCCAGGATCGCTCTTGATGAAGCCGCAGATGCTCCCAAGCTTGCCATCACACCGAAACTATGGCCGCTTCAATACCTCCGGGCTGCAACGTTCCAGACTGCCTTTTATGCGACTTTCGAAGCACAAATCATGAACCTGGGATGACGGGGTATTCGGTTCAAATTCGCCGCTGGCGTCAGCTTCGCGCCTTGTTTCGGACGCTCAAGGGCCGGACACTCATCTTCCAAAAACTGCCATACCCACCGAGGGGGGTCGATGGCCAACATGAGGTGGCTTGCGGACGGACTGCGTGGGTGGTTATTTTGTGAAGGCTGCCTTTCCTCCGGTACTGGTTCTCGGCAGCAATACGACACGATGCTGCTTCCAGCGCAGGTCTCGCCGTCCTGCTGGCTTTGTCCTATAGACCGCTCGCTACTCGATAGTGAGCCCGTCACATTTGAGTCTCGTTCTATTTCTTTGTAGCCTCGATGAGGGCGGCGACGATACTCTTGCAGTCGGAATAGAACGCCTCGACACCTGGCAAGCCTTTGTTTCCTTCCCCTCCATGGGCGATTGAGTTGCGGATGGCGTAAGCCGAGGTGAGCGAAGCGTCCCATTGCTCGTTCGCTTCGATCGTCGTTCGAAAAGCATTTGACCAGGATTGGTCGAAGCGGATCAGTAGTTGGCAGATTGCTTCGCAGTCATAGTTCGTTCCCTTCTTGAAATGCGTCTTAATGAATTGCAGCACTTGTGGCTGTGCTCGCGTGGTCAGCCTATCGAGAATGATGACTTCGACGCACCGCTCGACATAGCCGCACACCAGCACAATGCCGTAGCGCGCCATATCCGACTTGAGCTCGTCGTCCTTCACGGCGTTAGCGCGCCCAAAGAAGGTATCGAGCTTCCGTTGACGGCTCTCGATCGAGTGCTGCACTAGATGCCTGCGAAAGCGGCAGTGGCGAGCGCCAAGCGCTTACGCACATTCTCCTCGTCGGCAGTTGCTCGCTCGCAAGCTTGTTTGAACTCATCATCCGCGATCAGCTTATCGTACGCTGCGCCAACATCGTTGTCTGTGGGGGCTGGGCCGGCATCAAGGCGTTTCGCCAACCCGACCATTACCGCATCGAAGGCAGCAGCGTTAAGCGAGCGGATGATGCGGAAGGCACGTGCGCCTATCGCCGTGTTAACTTTACCGATCGTAGTCTGGAAAACCTTCGACAGCCGGTCTAGCTCGTCCTTTCCGACCTTATTCATGGCGGCAGAAAACTTGTTCAGGAAGCCATTCATCGGTCGGGTGTATTTGTCTCCGTCACGATACATCGCGAAGAAACGCACAATCAACTCTTCGTCCTTCGCGCGGTTGTTTTGGCTGGCGAACACCGAACGCCATGGAGGGAATGTATTCAATTGGTGCACGCGCTCAATGAACGGGCCGAGGCTTATGCAATTGCGGATTTCCTGCGGCGACAGGCGGATACCACCCGTGTTGATGCGCTCGAATACAAAGTAGATGCTGTCTAGTACGTCTTCCGGCTTGTCTTGCTTAAAAATCGTGGCATGGACGATCGAGTCATCGAGCTTCAGAATGTCGGCGGGGTCGAGCGTCTTATAAGTTTGATTGACCCAAGGCTCGCGAACGCCTTGAAGCTTGAATTCTTTGCCGCGGAGGACGCCGTCGTAAAACGCTTCCAGTGTTCGAAGGCGCTGCTGTCCATCGATCACCAGATGCTCGTTCGTATCAGCCTCTTTGTAGAGAAAGACACCCGGAACTGGTAAGCCCATGAGCAGGGATTCGATGAATTTCGAGGCGTGTTTTGGGGTCCAGACGAACTGGCGTTGGAATTCTGGGATGCGGAACGCTCCCCCGCGCATCCGCTTGACGAGGCTGTCTACTGTGTAGTCGGCTCCGTAGCTTGAGATGCTGAATTTGGTTGCCCCCGGATCGTCGCGAAGCGTTTCGTCATCGATGCCTTCTTCCAGCGCCAGATCATACTCGTCCTTTCGAACGTCATCGTCTCGGATGTCATTTAGCGCGCCGATGCTCACGAACTACGTCCTCAAAAGAATGGTTAGATTACACACACCACACCCCGTCCCTCGCCGCAAGGAGAACCTAGAATCTGCTAAGGTATTGTCGATCATCGCGAAAGCGGCTTCGCGACAATCGCCAAGGGATAGTAGCCAGACCGAATAGTCCACAATTCCGCTGTTTCGCGAAACTGGACGAGCGGCAAGTCTCGGGCTGCAATAGAGACACTACGAGCGGCAACAATGCGTTCGGAAGTTGACGCTGGCGACTCCACCAACCCTTGATCGACGCCTGAAAGCGGCCAGTTCGCTTCCGGCCCAGGGCTGCCAGGCAGCAATGCGCCCAATCCCGGACCTTTAACAGTCAGCTAGCTTGTCTTGAAGCATACGTTCGCAGATTGGAATTACGGCCCTTCCGTAACAGGCTGTTGGACTGCTCTCTGCCAAGCCGATTTTTGATCGGTCATCCTATTCGATGCGAATTGCAATAGAGTCGATTGTGTCAGATCCCAAAAAGAAGCTCAGAGAAATATTTACCCAAAAACTTAGCATGAATTCAAACCTGATTCTGCGTTAAATAACATTTTGCTTCCGACTATTTGGTTTGATCCACTTTGTGGTCGCAGACGGACAATTTCGCTTTAAGATCGAGATAGGGAGCTCGCCTGAGGGTGCCGAATCAGGCAAGAACCCTTGCTAGAGCGCGGGGATTACATGGCCATTGACCAAAACGACATTCGTAGCTCGGCGAGCTACTCGACGGTAAGGAAATCAGCGAGCGAAGGGCGGGCGCAAAACAAACGTACGGCGTTTTTGTGTCACAGCCACCTTGACGCCGAACTCGCCAAAGGATTGCAGGGCTACCTCCACAGAAATGGATGGGAGGTCTACATCGACTGGGAAGACGGGACGATGCCGGAGCGACCGGATCGCCGAACAGCGGAAAAGATCCAGGCGAAGATACGTGACCTCGAGATGTTCTTCTTACTCGCGACCCAGAATTCCATGGGCAGCCGTTGGTGTCCTTGGGAGGTCGGGTATGCGGACGGAGTCAAAATCCTGAATCGCATCCTTGTCATTCCGACACGCGACGGCCGGGGCGTCACGCACGGCAATGAATATCTGGAGCTCTACCGACATCTCGATAAGGTTCCGACTGGCGGGATTGGGAGCTTCGACGTGGCGGGGAAGGGTATCCGCCTTTACGGCAGTCAGACGCCCTGAGTAGGAAAATAGCCATTGGCGCGTAAAACCTTCTTTTCCTTCCACTATCTATCCGACGTCTGGCGTGGGTGGAATGTTCGCAATTCATGGGTGGCGAAGCCTGACCATGTCAGCGTCGGATTTTTCGATAGAAGCGTGTTCGAGGCTTCCAAACGCGAAAATGACGACACGCTTAAGGCCTTTCTCCGCAAAGGACTCGAGAATACATCGGTGACTTGCGTCCTGACTGGAACGGACACTTGGCGGAGGCGCTGGGTGCGCTACGAGATCGCGCGCAGCATCATCAAGGGCAACGGTTTGCTGACGGTCTACATCCATGGTGTCAAGGACAGGAGCGGATACACTTCTACCAAGGGACTCGATCCACTGGCGCAGATGGGTGTCTACCGGAGCGGTGGCTCCATCTATCTCGCCGAGTGGAAAGGCGGAAAGTGGGTGTCTTATTCCGACTATACACGCGCCGTCCCAGAGCGTGACTTATGGTTCGCTGCTCCCAAGGCGGGCGTCGTCCAGATCTCGAAGCACTGTATGGCATATGACTACACGCAGCAGCGCGGACATCAGAACATAGGCGGATGGATTGAAACCGCCGCGGGGCTCGCAGGTCGATGAGCTTCTACGAACTAGCAATACTTGGATCGCCGACCGAGAAAGAACGCATCGTGCTCGCGGCCACGATCGGAGAAATGATCGCGGATTTTGGCTTGTCGGTCGGGACGGAAGTTCTGCTTCATGACGGCCAGTCCGTTCGGAAGCGAGATCCACGAAACGCTTTTGCGGCCGTTTATTTCGGCGGTGACAAGGAACTCGATGTCGACGTGGCAAACGAACTCAAAGATGCAAGCTTGCCAATCATCCCTACGGTCGATCACTTGGGCGATTTTGGCGCTGCGATCCCGCCCTCGCTGCAGTTCGCGAACGGGCTGAGACGCCGGTCCGACGATCCGGCTCTGACGGAGCTTTCGGGAGTTGCCTTGGAATGCGTTGGCCTTCTGCGTGCGCAGCGCCGGGTTTTTGTCAGCTACAGACGAACGGAGTCCCGAGCGGCGGCGTTGCAGCTTCATGACCTCCTCAACTCTCGTGGGTTCGACGTCTTCCTCGACACGCATGACATACGCCCCGGCGAACCTTTCCAGGATGTGCTGTGGCATCGGCTGGTCGACTCTGACGTTGTCGTTATGCTTGATACCCCCAGCTACTTCGCGAGCCGATGGACGCGGCAGGAGATTGGTCGTGCTCGGGCGAAGGAGATTCAAGTCATTCGTGTCATCTGGCCGGAGCATACGCCGAGTCGTCTGATGGATATGGCTGAGACTGTATATCTCGATCCTGAAGAACTCCTCGGTCCTGATGGCCCGATCGTCGATGCAACGGCAGATTCGATCGTGCTTCGCGTCGAGCGACTCCGGAGCATGAGCATCGCCGCGCGATACATGTCGATCACAGGCAAGCTTAGGGCGGACGTCGAGAAAATCGGCGCCGCGGTCGAAGCTGTGGGCGCCCACCGGGCAATTGCCGTGCGGCTGCTGAACGATCGCCTTATCTGGGCTTATCCGATCGTTGGTATCCCATCGGCCGAGACCTTGAACGACGTCGCCACGAAGGCAAAGAAGGCCGAACAGGGCGGGGTGCCCGTACTTGTTTACGATCACATCGGAATTCGCGATAGTTGGATTGCGCATCTCGCGTGGTTGGACGACCAGATTAAGGCAGTGAAGACGATACGGGTGTCCGAGGCAGGATGGGCCTTGGCAGGTATGGACGACTAATGGCTGACGCGATCTTCTTATCGGCGGGGGTTCCCGATCCGCGGCGTGGCCCGGAATTCGCGGCGACAGCAGATACCGTTGCCATAACCGCCGCGGTGTCCGCTCTCGTATACGTGGCGCTGGGGCGCAGGCGCCTTATCTGGGGCGGCCATCCGGCGATCACTCCAATGATCTTCGTCATGTCCGAGGGCATGAGCATCAACTACGCGGAATGGGTGACGCTTTATCAGTCCGAGTTTTTCAAGGACGAGTTCCCTGAAGACAACAAGCGCTTCCGGAATGTCGTTTTCACGGAGAGGCTCAATAATGATCGTGAGGCGAGTTTGAGGCTCATGCGGCAACGCATGTTCGAGGAGCACGAGTTCAGGGCGGCGGTCTTCATCGGCGGCATGGGCGGAATCGTCGCGGAATACGAGATGTTCAGGCAACTTCAGCCGCATGCGAAAGTCATCCCGGTGACCTCTACCGGAGGAGCATCCCTCGACGTAGCCGGCAAGCTAGGCAAGGTGCCGTCTGACTTCCAGGACCAACGCGATTACGTCGCGCTGTTCCACGAGCACCTCGGCATTTCCGTGAGAGAGGAGCGCTTCAGAGTTCCTGGAGATCAACCAGCGGTCGTCGAGGAGCGGTTCTGGCGACCTGCGAACTAGATGGCGAATGGCAGCTTATCGCCAACCGTGATTGAGAAGCGGACAGTCCGCTAACGTGCCCCAATGCTGCCGGGCAGCATTGCGCCCAAGTCAGACCTATTGGCAAACTTTGCCTTCGCCCGAAAGCGGACTGTACGCTGGCGCGAAGCAGATGGGGGCACGCGCCACATGTGAGACGAATGGGTAAACGTAGCCGGGGCCGAAACCGGACGTTACGGACGAACAGCGAGTGGTAGCAACGATCCACTCCATCATCAGCTAGTGGCTGCGGCGCTTGTTTGCCTACCTTTGTGAGATGTGCCATCGTCAAGGTGCGGGGCATAGAATGCATGTGAGTGGGGCATTGTCGGCCAACTTCGATTACTTGAAGGAGCTCAGTCCTGAACTCCATCGTCTCGCTGTACTTGCCGAGCGATTCTTTGCGCTGGACGCTAATACCTCGCTGGTCAAGAGCCGCCAATTTGGCGAATACATGGTTAAGGAGATTGCGGCGCTCTCCGGGGCCTATAATCCGGATCGTCGTGAAACAACGTTCGAACTGCTGCGGCGCCTTCGGGCTGCGCAGATCGTTCCGCGCGAGATTGGTGACATCTTCCATGCCATCCGCAAGAGCGGGAACGAAGCCAATCACGACTTCGGGGGAACCCCAGCGGAGGCCTTGGCCGCGCTTAAATTCTGCCGGACACTCGGCGTCTGGTATCGGCGAACATACGGTAGCGACCCGCAGTTCAAGCCGGGGCCCTTCGTTCCTCCGAAGCCCTCGAAGGACACCGACGATTCGACGCGACAGGAACTGGACAAACTGCGTCAGCAAGTGAGGGAATCAGAGGAACGGCTTCGAACACTCGAAGCCTCGGCCGAGGACCTCTCCAAGGCTCGCGCAGCGGCAGAGGAACTCGCGCGCCAAGCCTCCGAAGAAAGCGCCGTCTGGGAACAGACGGCGGTCGAACTCGAAGCCAACCAGGCTGAACTGACACGCAGGCTGTCGGAGCTTCAGGCGACGGCCGAGACCGTGCCCGAGCAGCAGCGGCTAGAGTTGAAACAGGCAGGCTTCGAAGCAGCAAGTCGGGTCGAGCTCGACGAGCAGCAGACGCGCCTTCTGATCGATGTTCAGCTGAGCGAGATGGGGTGGGAAGCCGATTCGGACGCCTTGCGCCATTCCGCTGGCACACGACCGGAAGACGGACGGGCATTGGCTATCGCCGAATGGCCTTGCGTGGGCGGAAGCGTCGACTATGCCCTTTTCGTCGGCATGGTCTGCATCGGCGTGGTCGAGGCCAAGCGCGGGTCTTTTGACGTCCCTTCCACCCTCGTCCAGGCTGAACGCTATGCCCGAACCATCCTGCTTGCGCCGGGGCAGCAACAACCAGACGGGCCATGGCAGCACGGACTCGACGAGCCGTTTCGCGTTCCTTTCGTCTTCGCCACCAACGGTCGCCCCTTTGTCCGGCAATGGCTTACGAAATCCGGCATCTGGTACCGGGACGTGCGACGAGAGACCAACCATCCTGTGGCTCTGCCGCAGTGGTTTTCCCCTAACGATCTTGTCGCCAAGCTGCGGACCGACGTCGATGCCGCCGTTCGCGGGCTTGCTGAGGAAAGCCTAGGCAAGGGCAAGCTTCGCCCCTACCAGGAAGATGCTGTCGCCGCGATCGAACACGCCGTTGAGGCGGGCCAGCGTCAAATTCTGATCTCAATGGCCACGGGGACAGGCAAGACCCGTACGGCTATCGCGCTTATGTATCGCCTCCTCAAGCATAAGCGCTTCCGGCGCATCCTCTTCCTGGTCGATCGCAAAGCTCTCGGCAAACAGGCGGGCGATGCGCTAGAAACAACCGAGATCGAGGGGCTCCTGAATTTCGCTCAGATCTACAAGGTGGCAGGCCTCGATAGGAAGGTTCCGGAACCGGAAGATCAGGTTCAGGTGGCGACCGTGCAGTCCTTGATCGCCCGCATCCTGAATGAGCCGGACGTTTCGCAGCGACCCACTCCAGGTACATTCGACTGCATCATCGTTGACGAGGCTCATCGCGGCTACACGCTCGATGCCGAGTTAAGCGAGAGCGACATCGGCTTTCGGAATCTCGAGGATTACCAGTCGGCTTACCGCCAGATTCTCGACTATTTTGACGCGGTGAAGATTGCGCTCACCGCGACGCCCGCGCTCCACACGCGCGAGATCTTCGGACACCCAGTCTTCCATTATGGATACCGCCAGGCGGTCGTCGAAGGCTATCTCACCGACCACCTGCCGCCGCGGCGCGTCACGACAGCGCTCTCGGAAGCGGGCATTCATTTCGAGGGCGGCGAAGAAGTCGAAATCGTCGATCGCAAGACCGGACAGATTGACCTCTTCGCTCTGCCCGACGACGTGTCCCTCGACTATGATCTCGCCGACTTCAACAGGCGCGTCTACTCGGAGTCCTTCAACCGCATCGTCTGCCGAGCCATTGCGACCGAGATCCCCCCGGACAAGCCTGGTAAGACGCTGATCTTTGCCGCCCGCGACACCCATGCTGACGACATCGTGCGGCTCCTGACCGAGGAACTGCAGGATGAGTACGGCAAGGACGCCATCCCTCACGAGATGGTGGCGAAGATCACTGGCACGATCGACAAGGCCGACGAGCTGATCCTGCGGTTCAAGAACGATCCTCTCCCGAAGTACGTCGTCACTGTCGACCTCCTCACCACCGGCATTGATGTTCCAGCGATCTCCAACCTCGTCTTTGTGCGGCGGGTGAAAAGCCGAATCCTTTACGACCAGATGATCGGCCGTGCGACCCGGCTTTGCCCCGAGATCGGCAAGGAGCACTTCCGTATCTTCGACGCCGTCGACCTTTATGCCGAGCTGCAAGAGATGACCGACATGCGCCCGGTGGTGCTGAAACCGGATATCTCGCTCGGCCAGCTCGTCACCGATCTCGGTGAGGCGGCGGACGATGAGGAAAGGCGCTGGGTTGCGGGCCAGGTGATCGTTCGCATGCGTGCGCTTGCCAAGCGCATGGACTCCGAAACCCGCGAGAGCTTCGAACGCCACACAGGCGAACAGGCAGAGCCTGCCATCCAACGGCTGGCTACCCGGAGCGGGGCGGATCTTGCCGATTGGCTCTCGGCGCATCCGCGCGCGGTTGAAATCCTGGAGCGTCGCCCTTCCGGCAGCACGGTCCGCAATAACGACGGCGTGGTGATCTCGACGCATGAGGACGAGCTGCTGCGCATCGAGGAGATCTTCGGCAAGAACACCACGCCCGAAGATTACATTTCCGGCTTCGAGCGTTTCGTCCGCGAGAACATGAACCAGGTTCCGGCACTGATCGCCGTCACGCAGCGGCCGCGGGACCTGACACGACGGGAGCTGTCGGAACTGGCTGGTCTGCTCGACGAGGGCAACTACTCCGAATCCATGTTGCGTGCGGCCTATGGCAAGGCGCGCAACGCCGACATCGCCGCCCACATCATCGGCTTCGTCCGGCAGGCCGCATTGGGCGATCCGCTGGTGCCCTACGCGACACGTGTCGAGCGGGCGATCCTCGCCATCGAAAAGTCCCGCACATGGACGCCGAAGCAGAAGGACTGGCTGCGCCGTATCGGCCGGGCGCTAAAGGACAAGCCCGTGGCCGATCCCACGCTGCTTGACCAAGGCGTCTTCGCCGACAAGGGCGGCTTCAAGCGAATCTCACAGGAGTTCGACGGCGCGCTGGACGATGTGCTGCACCAATTCAACGAGGCAATCTGGGGCCCTTCCGCGGCATGAGTTGACCCAGATCGCTCATCCCTTACAAGCATGCGACCCAACAAGAGACAGGCTGCGCCGCAACCATGAATGCCAATGCCATCGTCCAGAAACTCTGGCGCCTCTGCACCGTCCTCAGGAAGGACGGCATCACCTATCAGCAGTATGTCACCGAGCTGACCTACTTGTTGTTCCTCAAGATGATGGCAGAGCGCAACCGCGAGACGGGCAGCCTGCCTAAGGGCATGCGCTGGACAGATCTGGTGGCGACGAACGGCCTCGCCAAGCTGGAGCACTACCGCAAGGTCCTGGTGACGCTCGGTGCCACCAGCACCCGTCTCGGCAAGGAGGACGCCCTGGTTCTGCCTCCCACCGATGGGGCTTCGCCGGAGGAGCGCAAGCGCTATGCCGATGCGAGACCCCTGCCGGAGATGGTGCAGGAGATCTTCGACAACGCCTCCACCTTCATCCGCGAACCGCAGAACCTGACGACGCTGGTGACCGCCATCGACGAGTTGGACTGGTTTTCCGAGGAGCGCGACCAGTTCGGCGATCTCTATGAAGGCCTGCTGCAGAAGAATGCTGAAGAGACCAAACGCGGTGCCGGGCAGTACTTCACCCCGCGCGTGCTGATCGAGCTCCTCGTGCGCCTCATGCAGCCGAAGCCGGGTGAGGTCATCCAGGATCCCGCGGCGGGCACGGGCGGTTTTCTGATCGCCGCAGACCGCTATATGCGCGCACGCACCGACAACTATTTTGATCTCGGAGAGAAGGAGCAGGAGTTCCAAAAGCACCATGCCTTCCACGGCATGGAAAACGTCCCGGGCACGCTGCGCCTGCTCTTGATGAACCTCTACCTCCACGACCTGGACAGCGATCATGTCGATCTGGGGGACACCCTGTCGGACAAGGGCAAGAGCCTCGGCCGCGCCAACCTCATCCTCACCAATCCTCCCTTTGGCCCGGCAGGCGGCGCGCCGACGCGGGACGATCTCTCCGTAACGGCTAGTGTCTCGTCCTATCAGCTTCCGTTCGTTGAGCACTGCATTCGCGCCCTGAAGCCTGGTGGTCGCGCGGCCATCGTCGTGCCGGACAATGTTCTGTTCGAAGACGGACGAGGGAAGCAGCTTCGCCAGATGATGATGAACTGGTGTAACCTGCACACCATCCTGCGGCTTCCGACGGGCATCTTTTATGCGCAGGGGGTGAAGACCAACGTCATCTTCCTGACGCGCGGCAAGACCGAGACAGGCAACACCAAGGCCGTGTCGATCTACGACCTTCGCGCCCAGATGCCGAAATTCGGCAAAACCACGCCGTTGACGGCCGCCCATTTCGAGAAGTTCGAAAAGGCCTTCGGAAACGACCCCTTTGGCGCCGAGCGTGGCCCCGACGAAGGCGAGACCGGCCGCTGGCGCCTATTCGCCCGCAACGATATTGCCAAGCGTGGCGACAATCTCGATGTCGCCTGGCTGCGCGAGGCGGAGGACGAGGCCGAAGAAGGCCTGATCGAGCCCGAGGATATCGCCGCCGCCATCCTCGGCCATCTGCAGGCCGCAACGCTGGAGATCGAGGCGCTGATGGCGGAACTGGCCGATGAGATTCCGGAGGCGGCGGAATGACCGGGCTGCCGAGGGGGTGGGTCGAATACGAAGCCTCTGAAATCTGTGACTTGGTGCAAAGTGGAGGCACTCCCAAAGAGGGCTTTATTGACAGGCCCGGCGTGCCGTTTCTGAAGGTGTACAACATCGTTGGTCAGAAGATCGACTTTGAGTACAGGCCTCAGTTCATCAATGTCGACATTCATCACTCTTCGATGGCGAAATCACAGGCATTTCCTGGTGACGTGCTGATGAATATCGTAGGACCACCCCTGGGAAAAGTCGCCGTAGTACCCGATACATACCCGACTTGGAACGTCAATCAAGCATTGACGATTTTTCGCCCGAACGCATCCATTACGTCTGAATGGCTATACTATTTCCTTTGCGGTGGAGACAGTGTCAAGAGCGTGATCAATGAGACCCGCGGCTCAGCAGGCCAAGTAAATATATCGCTGTCTCAGTGCCGAAGTTTCAAGCTTCCCCTCCCGCCCCTAGCCGAGCAAAAGCGCATCGTGGCCAAACTGGATGCGCTGAACGCGAAATCCGCCCGCGCCCGCACCGAACTCGCACGCGTCGAAATTCTCGTGTCCCGCTATAGGCAGGTCGTGCTCAGGTCTGCCTTCCTAGGGAGGATGACATCGGAGTGGAGGGCAAAGAAGATAAACCTCCAGGCTGCATCAGCTCTAATCGCCAGCACCCCGACGCCGCATCAGCCCAGAGGCGGCAGGGAGGCAACCGATAGGGCGATCCAAGGAAAGGCTGCATTGGCGGTCAACACTTCGACTCGTCAAGCCCCTCCAAAATGGCAGTGGGTCCCCCTAAATCGTATCACGCGGCAGGAGACGGGACACACTCCAAGCCGGTCGCACCCCGAGTGGTGGGGCGGTGACATCCCATGGATCGGAATCAAGGATGCCGGAGCGCATCATGGAAAGGTAATCGAACATACGATCCAGACAACCAACAAAGAAGGCTTGGCCAACTCCGCGGCACGCCTCTTACCAGCCGGAACCGTCTGCCTTTCTAGAACGGCCTCCGTTGGTTACGTGACGATCATGGGCAAGCCTATGGCGACAAGCCAGGATTTCGTCACTTGGACTTGCACAGAAGCCTTGGTGCCAAAGTTCTTGATGTACGCGTTGATCGCAGAGGGCGAAGACATCCGAGAGTTCGGCAAGGGGACCACCCACACAACAATCTATTTCCCCGAGGTGCGGGCGATGCAGATATGCCTCGCGCCCCTCGAAGAACAACACGAAATCGTCCGCCGCATCGAATCCGCTTTCGCCAGAATTGACCGGCTGGCGGGAGAGGCAAAGCGCGCGCTGGAGCTGGTGGGCAGACTGGACGAGGCGATCCTGGCAAAGGCTTTCCGCGGCGTACTGGTCCCCCAGGTAGAAAACGACGAACCCGCCGAACGCCTGCTCGCGCGCATCCGCGCCGAGCGCGCGGCGGAGGCGAAAGAAAAACCGAAACCATTTAGACGGAAGAGCGCCATGTTGACGGCTCGAGAATTCCTGAAAGAAAACATGCAGAATTGGCCAGAAGAGGGGGTCAGCTTCCAGGATCTTCGGGGGGAGTTCAGGGGCAACTATGATGACCTCAAGGAGGCGGTGTTCGCCTCTATCTCCGATGACAAGCCGACGTTGCAGCAGGTCTTCGACGAAACGCGGTCGTTAATGATGCTCAGAAAGCATAGGCGATGAAGATCGTCAGGGTGAAGATTTTCGAGGCCGCTAGTTGCGGCGGCTTGTTGGACGGTTTGGACATTGAGTTAGTTCGGCCTCGCACAGGCCATGAGAATGCACATTTCTTGCCGATTTGCCTGTTGGGAAAGAACGGCACCGGGAAGTCTCAATTTTTACAAATCATTGCAGAGTTGTTTCAGGCCGCATGGCATGAGCATCGCCCTCAGGAAGAGGCGGCGGCGGCCAATCCCGAACTGCTATTTGAGATCATCTACGAGGTAGAGTTGCCAGGAGACCAGGGCGTCCGGCGCGTCAAGCTGAGTAGGGTACGGGATCCATCAGGTCGTATCGGCAAGATGCGGATGGAGGTCAAACGGGACGACGATTATCGTCCGTTGGCGGACAACCAAGACATCGAGTTTGGACAACATCTTCCGCCTCTCGTCGTGGCGTACACGTCGGGCGACAATGAAACCCTGAGCGTTCCTTTCTATGTCAGCCGATCAGGCTACGCTGCATCTGTCGCGACCGCCGCGATGAAGGATTCTAATGCGACTGTCCCCGACAACAGACTGGTGTTGCTAGATTATTCTACACATCTCGAGGTGCTCATCGCCAACCTGATGTCCGGTACGGACGACCTTCGGGTCGACCTGGTGCGGCACGCCGGATTAGCAGCCCTGCATTCTTTCCGGTTGGTGATCCAACTCAACCATCCAGATGCGCCCAAAGTCAGAGCAAAAAAATCGTTGCGGAAGGGAATTCAACTAACTGACGAGTTGGAGGGGTACATCAAACGCCTTTGCAATGCCGCGACGTGTTGGGACTACGATCCCAAACAGGAGGTATACACGCTCGACTACTTGGTCGACGCCGAGAGCCGCAAGGCGTTTCGTGAACTCTGGTCCGACACGGTGGGGCTATTCAGGTCGCTGCATAAACTCGCGATGCTGAACGACCTCATGATACCGAAGAAGGCTCGAGAGCGCCTACGGAGGAACATCAAGGTCCGAAAGTTCGCTTCCAAGCTTCCGGAGCCTCAGGATGAGACGAAGGTTTTCAAGATCGAGGAAGTTCGCTTTCAGAAAACGGGGCAATCCGGTACGTCGTCCGATCTTGACTATGTCTCCCTTTCGGATGGGGAACATCAACAGGCCCAGCTTTTCGGGATCGTTGCAATGTTTCGGGACAGAAATACCTTGTTCCTTCTCGATGAGCCTGAATCGCACTTCAACCCCCAATGGCGCGCCAAGCTGATCACCAGACTGATGGAACTGCCGATACAGGGACTGGGCGAACAAGAGTTCATTCTAACTACGCACGCGCCCTTCGTTCCCTCTGACATGCGTCGTGAGCAGGTCCGTATTTTTTCCAAGGAAGACGAAAAATTATCGGCTCGCAAACCGGAGATCGAAACCTTCGGGGCGACCTACGACGCCATCCTCAGTCACTGCTTCGACATTGATCCCCCGATCTCACACTTAGCGCAGGAGAAGATCAACCGCTTGAAAACGACCGCATCCGCCAACGAGATCGAGGAAGAAATGCCTCGGATCGGTTCCTCGGTCGAGAAAGCGCTGCTCGCGGACCGCCTATTCGAACTGAAAAGCCAAAAATAGCATGTTCTTCACGTATCCGATCGCGGCCACAAATGACAATTGGCTCAGCTCAACACTGTTGGCAGTCCTACATGACGCGTTGGTAGCACTTCAGCATGGTGAAGAGCCACTCGGCTTCCAGGCGTCGGTTCCAGAGCCCTACAAATCGGAATTCGCTCGGTGCCACAAGTTTCCGGCCCTTTATGGTGCGTTTGTCGAAACGTGCCGGCCTCTGCAAGCGGAACAGCGGGACGACATTGTGTTGGCGCTGGCGGGGCAAAACCAGTTCCCTGAACTCTTTGCCATCAATGCTCCATCTCACGGCATTGCGGGTACCCTCCCCACCGTTCACGATGCGGCTCGAAGCCTGTTTGAATATGCATTCGGGAAGCTCTCGGACCTCAAGACGCCAGGCAGCGGTGAAACTGTAAGAGGCCGCTACCACCACCTCGTCCACGATCATTTTGCGAGCGGTTGCTGCCCGTTCTGCGGGCTTGAAATTATGGAGGCACCGGATCCGGATCTCGTGGACCCGGATCTCGACCATTACTTGGCCGTATCGAAATACCCTTTCGCGGGGGCAAATCTCCGCAATCTGACAGCGATGGGAACGAACTGTAATCGTTCATACAAAGGTGCCCAGGATATCCTCTTGGATGAACAACACCAAAAAGCGGAGTGCTTTGATCCATATGGGAACGAACATGTTACACTGTCATTGGATGGCACAGTGCTTCTTCCTGGTGGGGGCGCTGGGCCCGCGTGGGCGCTAACCTTCGATCCAGATCTAAAATCTCTAAACTGGCGGCGCATCTTCAAACTCGAAGCCCGGATCAGGGCGAACGTTCTCGAGAAGCAATATCAGATGTGGCTTAAGCACTTCACCGTTTATGCGAAGAGAAATGGAATAGACATCGCAGGGAAGGACGGAGCGATTGAGGCGATAGCGAAATTCAAGGCTACATGCGACATGGAAAGCCTTCCCACGGTCGCTCGGCTGAAGGCTAGTTTCTTCGCGCTGGTAGAGAATGCGCTTAACGATCCAGTCGGCGGAGATCGAATGCACAATTTCCTGATCGAATCTGCGTGATCCGCCGGACAGGTACTCTTCGGAGAGCGATATCATGATCCCGGACTATCAGAGCCTCATGCTCCCGGTTCTGCGCATCGCTGCTGTCGGCGAATCCCGCGTCGCTGACGTCGCGGAGCGGATCGCCGACGATCTGAAACTTACGCCGGAGGAGCGGGACGAGCTCTTGCCCAGCGGGCGGCAGCGCGTGCTGCACAACCGCATTCACTGGGCGAAGTTCTACATGAGCAAGGCTGGCCTGATCTCCTCGCCCGCGCGTGGCCGCTTTGTCGCGACAGATCGAGGAAAGGCGCTGTTGGACACCAAGCCAGAGCGGATCGATGTGCCTCTCCTGATGCGGGAGCCGGAGTTTCGTACGCATCCGGTGAAGACCGCAGACGTGCGTATCCGGCGGCCTTGAGCACCGCGGTGCTGAGGTCAAGCTTTCGATGGGGAGACGCGATGATATTCTTCGAGAAGGAGTTTGACCTCCTCGATGCCTTCATCGGCGAAGGCCAAGATTCCGCCGTCATCGTTGGCGCCGTACACCCAGATGACGCCGTCCTCGGGCTCGAGACCGAGGGTCAGGTCCTGGATGAGCGCTTCGCTGACGCCGAGGTCCCTGGCGACACGGTCGACGGTATAGACGTGATGCACCTTATTGCGCTGCATGATTAGGCCGCCGCTGGTTGGGTCCGCAGTTGTGCGGATCTCCAATTCCACGGCAGCAAATCATCGATCCGATGAGCTGGGTGGGCTGCGATGCGCGCCAGGATATCGGCGAGCCAGGCCTGCGGGTCGATATCGTTCATCTTGGCGCTGACGATCAGGCTGTAGAGAACGGCAGCGCGCTGTCCGCCGCGATCGGAACCGCAGAACAGCCAGGACTTTCTGCCGAGAGCGATGCCGCGCAGGGCTCGCTCGGCTGCATTGTTCGATAGGCAGATCCGCCCGTCGTCGAGGAACCGGGCGAAGGATGACCAGCGGCGCAGCATGTAGTTGAAGGCCTTGGTCAGATCATGTCCGCGCGACAGCTTGTCGCGCGTCTCAATCAACCAGGTCTCGAGCTCGGTGACCAGCGGCACGCTCCGCTCCTGGCGCACGGCGTGGCGTTGGGCCGGCGACAGGCCGTTGATCGCGCGCTCGATATCGAACAGGGCATCGATGCGCTTCACGGCTTCGACCGCCAGCGGATAGACCAGGTTGGGCTTCTCGCCGTGCGCCTTCTTGCGCGCCGCCGCTTCGACATCGGCCAGCTCGAACACTTTGCGCCGGCTGTGGGCCCAGCAGCTGGCTTCCAGAATAGGCGCCGGCTGACGGGCCGCCGCATAGAGATCGCCATAACCGCCATAGGCATCGGCCTGCAGAATGCCGCTCCAGCCGGCGAGATGCGCCGCGGGATGTTCGCCTCGGCGATCGCGGGAATAATAGAACACCGCCGCCGGCGGATCGACACCGCCGAATGGTCGGTCATCACGCACATAGGTCCATAATCGGCCGGTATCGGTCTTGCCCTTGGCCAGGACCGGCACCGTCGTATCGTCGCCGTGCAGACGTGACGCGGCCAGCACATGGGCTTCGAGTCGCTTGAACAGCGGCATCAGCGCCGCGGCGCCGGCGCCGACCTGGTCGGCGAGCGTCGACAGGCTGA